>NZ_JANQDF010000062.1:0-36485 GCF_029891675.1 Anabaenopsis tanganyikae CS-531 | reverse complement strand
TGATGATGTAGTTTCTCCAATGGGAGAGTTGGGATTAACTACATTAACTAGAGGGATGTCTTGTGAGGATTGATTTGGGAAAGATTTTTCAGCGGAAACTACTGGTAAGCTGACACTGGGTGATGAGGTTGTATCTAACTTGTGTTGAATGGGAATTTCTGAGAAATCACTTTTTTCTGTGGTTGAGTTTGATGATACTAATTTATGAGTTTGACTCTGTAAAAAATCCGTTTTTGTAGTTTCGGATTGAGTAGAAATATTTGTGTCTAAATTAGCTAAAGAATTATATGGTTGTAAAACTAATGGTGTTGATTGCGATCGCAGATTTTCTCCAGCAGTTTCTTTAACTGTAATTGCTTGAGCTTTAACAACTGGAAGTTGCTGGTTAATTTGACCAATATCTGATGATGATAAGCTAGAATTTATAGCTTCTGTGGCTTGATTTTTATGGTATTGATTTTGAATATAAATAATAGGGGTTGATTCTGATTTTAAATCAATGGTAGTTGACCAACGCTGCATTTGTTGAGCGAGTAAAGGTAGGCGATGAAAAAGATCGGGCGATCGCTCAATAATATTTCTCCCCATGCGAATATTAATAACCCCCGGTTTTGTCAACAGATTATGAAATCTTTTGACAAGTTGCGGATTAAGATGTCTTTGCCATGTTGGTAAATTAGTAGATGTCATTGTATATTTTTAATTAGTTATATTCCGTCATCCAATGCTGAAATTATTACCATTTTTATTAAGCTTTATAAACTCCCCGATGCACTAACTCTAAACGTTCAAAAGCCACTTGTGAGCTATTACTAGCATTTAATTGTGGTCCTTCCCAAGCTACTGGATAAGCTTTTTTAAAGTTCCATGCAATTAATTTTGATTGCTGACCATCTCGCACCATAATCGTACCGTTAATGAGACGAATTTTACCTCTGGTAGCATCTTCATACCACTTCCATAAATCATCTCTTTCCCCCAGTCCCCGCACCAAAACTAAATTGGGATAAGTCATATATTTGGGGAATTGATGAACACGGTGATGAACACCCCCTTCTACATAACTTTCTAATTCCAGTCTGCTGCTTAATCCTGTAACTTCTGAAAAGCCACCGACTGTTAAACCATCAATTTCTACCATAAAATTGAAAGCCATATAGGGGTCATGGGAGTTCTTATCGGAATTACTGTTGTTTTTTTTTTGCGATTTTGCCATAAATATCCCCCTATTGAGATAACTGATCAATATTTAATTAGTATTACCTGACTGCTGATTAATCTGCTGGTTAATACGCGCTACTTGAGCTACCCACTGTTGTCTTTCCCAGTGTTCCATATTCATTACTTGGTCATAGGACCAATTAAAGTGATAGGAAAGGTAAGCTACCTCCTCTAGAAGACGTTCTGAGGGGTAGCAAACTACTCCCCCACTGGGGAAGTTTCGACTTCAAACTCACCACCGCAATGGGGACAGGAAACCTGAAAGCGTGTATGACCATTTTGATTAATTCGTTGGTAAAAGTCTTGCAGGTAAACCAAATCCCCAGAAAATAATTCTTCAATAATTTTGGTATTGAGTTGGTCTAAAGTTCCTAGCTTAGTAATCACTCGCGCTAGCAGAATAATCACCAGATAACCAGGATTTCTCTGTACCCTGGGGTCGCGCAGAGGGGCGATTTCATCAAAAGCTGTTGACAGTCGCATAGTTCCTTCACGATGAAGGTTTCCTTCTGCATCGATATAACCACGAGGTAGGGTAAAAAGAAATTCAGTCTGGTGCATTTTTCCTCACATTAACCAACGGTGATTCCTTCGTGAACAAATTCTAGTGATTCTATTGCTATTTCGCTAGCGGTAGCATTAAAATCTGGACCGCTCCAATTAGTCGGCCAACAATTTTCTAGGTTCCATCTAATTGTTTCTTCCCCTAAGTCATTAGCGAGAATAATAGAAACGTTTTTGCGCTCGATTTCTTTACCATCTATTAAATCTTTATGCCATTTCCACAGTTCATCATTATCAGTAATCCCTCGTTTGAGGCTGATATTACCAAAGCTATTTAAACCAGGTACTTTTCTTTGTCCCAAA
The DNA here is from genome assembly GCF_029891675.1 of Anabaenopsis tanganyikae CS-531. Taxonomy (NCBI): domain Bacteria; kingdom Bacillati; phylum Cyanobacteriota; class Cyanophyceae; order Nostocales; family Nodulariaceae; genus Anabaenopsis; species Anabaenopsis tanganyikae. The sequence goes on along the minus strand of NZ_JANQDF010000062.1, from coordinate 34,397 downwards.
CTTTTGTCTGTACCTTCGCGATATTCAATCACGGCTCTAGTGGCGTTCAAACCAGCACATTCTCTAAAACCTGCATGGACGATACCATCCCACTCTACCCAGAAATTATAACCATTAAATGGATCATGGGTATCTTTAACATTAGGCATGATAATTGCTCCTGAAATTACTAAGATTCGACAAATTTAACGCCGCTACTACCGTGAACTAAGGAAATCACAATGAATTCACTGGGAGTAGTAGGCGCGAAACCAATTTCGGTAACTATCCTTCCAGTCTTACGGATTTCTGGCGGGTTGGTTTGTGCGTCACATTTGACATAAAACGCCTCTTCTGTAGTTTCCCCCTGAATTGCTCCCTGTTCCCAAAGAGTTTCTAAGTAAACTGTTAATTCCCGCTCTATCCTTACCCATAAATCTGTATTATTAGGTTCAAATACAGCATCGATTAAGTGACGTTCTACCCACCGCAGAATAGTGATTTTGATGCGGCGAATGTTGATATATTGCCATTCAGGATTTTGACTTAAGGTGCGTGAACCCCAAACTCTAATTCCCCGACTTCTAAAACTGCGAATGCAGTTAACTCCGCCTCCTGCTGCTGAGTTTAATATTTGCCAATCTACATCGGAAAATAAAAGACTTAAATCCAAAACTCCTTCTAATAAATAGTTAGCGGGGGCGCGATAAACTCCGACCTGGGAATCATTACGCGCATAAATTCCCGCAATATGACCACAAGGAGGAATGTTACAGGAGGCGTTTTCTATTTTCAACCAGGGAGTATAGAGCGCACCATTATCACCAATTAATCCTTGTTGTTGTGCTTTCACCACTTTGATATCTTCGCTTTTGGAGATATTGAAAGCATCAAGAATGGCAAAGCGATCGCCCATTGTGTCACAATGCTCCAGTATAGCTTGTTGCATTTCCAGAGCTTCTTCTGGAGAGTTTTGCAGAATATCAGGCGCACATACTAAATCGATGATATCTAGTGCTTCGATGGCCTGTAAGCCCTGTTGCAATTCTGCCAGAGTGTGATTTTTTAAACCCACCACATAACACAGACGACCGCCATTTTCAAAGAATCCCCGTACCGCATGACCTAAATAACTATTAGGTAATGGTTTACCAAAATACTGCACAAACTGAGTCCAGAGTGTGAGCATTTGCGGTACAGGATGATGATTTTCCGGAAAATTATTAACCTCAGCAACCCCCAAGAACACCGGAACACCCGTGAGTAAATCTTGACCTGGTATAGCAGGAATATCCTGTAAATAGACACCAGGGGCGGTTAAATTAAGGTGTGTGGATGTCTGCATAGGTTAATTAAGGGAATAGGTGAATAAGTTATTTTTTCTCTTCCACAAGTTGGCTAATGCGGAAGATCACAAACTCTGCTGGTTCTATGACTGCGACACCAATTTCAGTCACTACTTGACCTAGTTTGCGGGTTTCTGCAGGATTATTTTCTGCATCGCACTTGACAAAGAATGCTTCTTCAGGCGTTAAGCCAAATAATGCACCTTTGCGCCATTCATTGGTCAGGAATGCGGTAATATTGCGGCGAATTTTTGCCCATAGTTCTGGGGTATTGGGTTCAAATACTACCCATTGGGTTCCTTCGTCTATGGACTCACGCAGATAATTAAAGTGACGACGAATATTAATATATTTGAAGTCGGGATTATCTTTTCCTGCGCCTAATGTCCGTGCTCCCCAAATGCGGATGTTACCGTTAAGATTACGAATGCAATTGATACCATCATTATTTAATGGTGCTTGTTTAGCTTTGCTGATATCCTGCTTTAAACCAACTGCGCCTAAAATTGGTTCGTTAGCAGGTGCTTTGTGAACTCCCCTTTTATCATCGACCCGCGCATAAATACCAGCAATGTGTCCACTGGGAGGAACAAATTTCACTTCTTTACTTACGGGGTCGTAAACCTGAATCCAAGGATAATATACAGCTGCATAATCTGAGTTTCCTAGTAGCTTGTCACTACCCGGTTTTAGTTGGTCGGAGTCAACGGGAATATCTTCTTCTGTGTCCAGAATAGCAAAGCGATCGCCTAAATTGCGGCAGTGAATATCAATTTTTGCTAAGGCTGTTTTACTGGTAACACCAGGCGCTGCAACAATGGCAATTTCATCAATGGCTTCAAATTTATCCAAAGCTGCATCTAGGTTTGCTTCTTCTGCTACCCAAGTGACAAAACACCTAGTTCCGCCATTTCTGAAGAAGCCATAAACCGCATGGGCGAGGATACTTTGACCAGAATTAGTGGAAAAATCCCCAAAAAATTTCTTAAATTCACTGAAGTTTGTACACAGTTTGACTTCACTTTCAGCAGTTGGTATAGTTTCTGCTGCAGTATCATCAGTAGCTGCAGCTAGAGTAATGATACCAATAAAACCGGCCGTACTCGTTCCTACACCGACAATCGGCGCTACCCCTGAAGATACTTCTTCAACATAGACACCGGGGGTAAAATAGGTGGGCATGATATCTTTTCCTTTGTTGATAATTGTGATTATCGGACAAATGCAATTGACAATTGAGCAAATCTCAATTGACGGTTAATTGGAAATCTAATGATTTCACTTCCCCTGTTTGCAAATAGATTTGTTTTTGTTGTTTGGGATATCCTTTAGCTGAAACTATGACTGTGATGGGAGTATTACTTGCTTCTATGCCAACAAGTCGATAATTCCATTCTCCCTGTGATTGTTTAATGATTTCAGTAGAGCTAAAAGTGTGGTCTCTACTCCCTTGAATTTCCACTCTAGCCATGCCAATCGCCTCGTTATCATCCGCACTGGTGATTGTGCCTATAAGCGTTGTTGGTTGTAATTTTAACTCTACTATATTAATAGTATCAAATACAGCAAAATTTTCATCCTCCTTAATAATATTTTTATTATTTTTGGCAGTAATCTCAACTTGACATTGACCCTTGGCATAACGCCTGGGATCATCAAATAAAGATGCTTCTAATTGATAGCATCCTGATGGTAAATTTCTGAAATAGAACCAACCCTCAAATATAGTTTTAGTCCTTCCTAGTTGAGATTGTTTATTTTTGGTGTTGTAGGGGAAATAGTCAATAATTTCTTGATACCCTTGAAACTTATCCCGCCTACTCAGGTAATTATTTGCCAATAAAGCCTGGAATAATTGCACCTTATCAGCAGTATGTAACTGAGGATTTCTCAAGTTTTGTCGCAATTCTTGAATTGCTGTAGGTAGGCTTGCTGGGGATGAATCAAGGTCGGTATTCCCTGAGAAACACTGCATTGAGCCTGGTAATCCTAGGAGTTGAGTCTTGAAGATGACGGAGTTAATAAACTCATCAGGAGCGTCAATAATCTTAACCATAGCACCTGAAATTCCTCGCCCTGTGATGGCATCCTTAACTTGTCCAGCTATGATGATTTGATGTTGAAATAGTTGTTGCTTTAGCATTTGTGCCGATGGTAGTTGCAGAACAATTTAAGCATGAGGAATCAGGGCTAAGGTATGGCACAATCAATAATTAGCAGAATTATTAAATTTAAATTTTGTTATTAAATTCTGTTAATTTCCGTGCGTTGATAAAGTACCAGAGGGAATTCTGTTTCTGGTTCTTCCACAGGTACGGAGATTGTTACTGTGTAATTGAGTGCTGCTTTGGGTTTTCCTCCAATTGCTTGCCAAAATTCCCCTAAACTTTGTAAGTAACTAGAACGTAAACCAACTCCTACGGGTAATGGTTCTTGTCCTTTTAAACTACCTTGTAAAATTGCTGCTGGTAAAGTCCGATAACGCAGCAATAATTTCATTACTTCTCCCAAAATGTGATGTTCTTGTTGGGGGTCATCGGAATTAGCCCAAGCAGTAATCAAATAGGAACAATCTATCCTAGCTGGAGAACGTTTTTTTACAGCTGTACCGTTTTGACGACGTTGCACCGACCATTCACTACTGCGCATTTCCAGATTTTCCCGGACATCATACAGAAACAGGTTAATGGCTGGTTTTTGTTTGATAGAACCTTCAAAGGGCATATCAAAACTAATAGCCACGTTGGTTTCAGTTGACCGTTTTAACTCTGGTAATTCGTGAGTTAGTAATTTTTCTAGGGTGCTATCTAAGTCATCTAGCATGAATAAATTCCTATTTGTTTGACTCTATGCACTTAATTTTTGGCAATAAATTCTAGGGTAGAGGTGTCAATTTCTTGGGGTTTGTGATTGTTTTCCCTGTTAGCAATAGCTAATTCTTCTTCTAATACTTGCATTGCCCCACTGATGCGGATTAAAGTTTCCCGCAGGCTGGTTTTTTGTGCTTCTAAATTAGCTAGTGCTTTCTGTCCAGCTTCGTACTCTACTGTTAGTACTTGTAGGCGTTTCTCCAGTTGTTCCTTCATTGCTGTCTCACTTGCTGTTGAAAGGTGTTAATCTTGATCAGAAACCATAGGGAACTTCCAAATCATGAGTACCCATTTCCCGGAAATGAAGTCCACGATTTTGCTTACTCATATCGATTTTGACTTTCAGCAAAGCAGGACGTTCTGGTGTGGGTTTGGGAATTAAATGTGCCGGAATGCGCGCGGCGATATAGCGATTAAATGATTTGCTGTTCCAATGACGGGCAAAGGGATTATCATAGGTTGCCAGAAATCTTTCCATGGTATGACCGTTGACAGTAATGCCATTGTGCATACAACCGTTCCAGTCGTTGTTATGCTCCACCATATACAGCAACTTATCATTGCCTGACCACACATAAGGAACCATCAATTCTAAATTGGTTTTCTGTTGAATGACTGTATATGTATCCCAATTCCAGCTGTCAGAATCTTTGTTATTCCAACTTGTGGCATCACCGCCATTGATTTTCCAATGGTATCCTAGGGCTGCTTGAGTGGCGTGAGACCAAGGATTTTTACTGAATGCCAACCCAGACAACCAGAATTCAGTACCTTGTTTGGAAATCAAGGTGACTTTACCGGCTCTCCCAACGGGAATCGGTAGCCATTGGTGTGTGGTGTCATTCCCATCAGTGAGAGAACCATCAGGACAGTAGCAATTACCGTATCTTCTACCAGCTGCCCACCGTCCTAGGTCTTCTTTATATCCATCTAAAAACTGTACCTTGACTACGTTCCAAGTATCACCACTTACTCTGATCCAGACAGTATTGTATCCATCGGGAATGGTGACCAATGCCCCGGCATCATCTTCTTCTGACCCTCCATAGCAGAGCATTTTACGATCATTCCAGAGGTTGTTAATTGTGTGTCTGGTTTCCCAATCACCAGGTGCTTTTTTGAAGACACCGTGTACAGCGATCGCCCCTGCATCTCTAGCCTCAAAAATATCTTGATAAATTATTGGTTCATTGGGATACATCCGTTGTCGCATCGGGTTTGTAGACTCTAGATGCAAGGCGCGGATGACACCGTTAACATCTAGTTTTCTCCCTGGACTGGTTGTACCAATACCCACATTACCTGTATCGCGTTCAATGGTGATCCTTGTGGCGGTCTGGCCGGCGCGATAGGAGATTAAATTGATCACAGATGAAATATCTTCAGATCCACCGCCTTCGGTTGACCAACCATACAGCCCATCTGGCTGACTGGAGAGGGAAATTGCTGGTTTTTCCTCCGTGGGAGCATTCAAAGCCGCCAGTCGCTCTTTAATTTTGGCTTCTATGTGTTTTTTAACGGCTTTTTCTGAAGGTACTACATCCGTGCGATCGCTATCTGTGGCGATTGTTTCCGATACAGAGCTAATCAGGGATTCCCCTAATTTTAACGACCCGGATACACTCAAGTTACCTTTAATCGCTAAAGATTCCCCATCACTTCTGAGGTTAATTTCTTCACCTTGGCTACCGGGTAACCTCGCCCCAGAATATTGGCGGACACTGTTATCTACTTGCACTTGTCCGTTTTCTACGACGAGTTTAGCTAACAACACCGTTTTAGCGTCTTTGGTTTCAATCGCTTCTAATGTTAAAAGGGGAGTTTCTGCAAAGCGCGTGAAACTATCCGGTATTTCTGGTTGTTGTAATACTTTTGGCTCTTGATGATAGCGCAGACACACCCAACATAGAGAATTTATCTTGATGTTGGTTTTTTCTTCTGCTAATACAATTAGATTACCTTCTCCATCAATGGCTGTACCAGATTTAACAGTAACTGCTGTTTCCCCGGCCATGGCTTCTACTTCTAGACCTTCCACGATCCCCGCTAAATGCAGCTTACTATTGATATAACGTTGGCGATCGCTGAGATATTTATGCGCCAACTCGAAATCTTCATCTAAGAGATATTGTCCAGGAAAATAATTCGGACGTTGTAAAGCAAAATTTGTCCAATCTTGTTGCTGCACCATACAAATTTGGTTCCAGATTTTTCAAATATACCCTTGTCACTAACCCTATAAAACCCTACAAATAAAATAGCCATAGGGTTGATTAAACCACATTGTCAAATTAGGGGATGCCAATCACAATTTACTGCATTTTTCCCATTTCCGTGCCTACAAAATGACTTTGTTCATCGCATTTCTAGACCAATACAAAGGTTTAGCTGGCTCACCTATGGATATTTTTACCCTCCATATATCTCACACACTTGATTGACTTGCACTTGGCGTTTGTTGATGTGGAAAACTATCTTATATTCCTATTCTGCCGAGCTATCCTCTGGATATCTATGACATTAAAAAAATATTAAGATTGTCGCGGATAATACAGGGTATCAGCTTGCTCTATCCTAAATTTCCTTGTTGGATATATAACTTCCTTACTCTATATGATGAGCAGTAAATTTCTATTATGTTCTTAACAATTTTAAATATCTATCTTCAGGTAGAAGACAGAATGCTTATAGATAACAGGAGTTAGGCAAATAGTACGTACGTGAAAAGCTATTAAATGTATCAGAATGGAACCGATAAGAATTTGAAATGAGAAAATTATGGGGAGAACTTGTGGCGCTAAACTAATGTAAAACTACCGTTTAAATTAATGGCAAAAGTTATAATTGTGGGCGCAGGTCCCACAGGTGCTACTCTAGCTGTACTGCTAGTAAAACGCGGTGTTACAGTCACGCTCATAGAAGCTGCGAAAGACTTTGGGCGAGTATTTCGCGGTGAGGGTTTAATGCCTAGTGGCTTAGATGCGATCGCCCAAATGGGATTATTAGAATTAATACAGCAGATTCCCCATCGACCCCTCAAGGCCTGGGAGTTCATTCTTGGGGGTAAACAGTTATTCCGGGTAGAGGAACCCATGGGGTCACAGCAACCCTGTACATTAGTGTCCCAACCTCCCTTACTCCAAGCTTTGATTAGGGAAGCTCAAACCTATGATAACTTTGAATTTATACCGGGTGTGGCTGTCAAAGATTTATGCAGAGATCACCAACGGGTTACCGGTGTTATACTCAGTGATGGAAGACAACTGACTGGTGATTTAGTCATTGGCGCTGATGGTCGTAACTCCATTGTCCGCCAATGTGCGGGACTAAAATTAGTATGTCAGCCGAAAAATATAGATATTCTCTGGTTTAAGTTAGCTGCTAGTGCTGAATTTGCTGCTGATAATGTGTTTCGCACTATTGTTAATGGCGATCGCATATTTAGCATTTTCCATGGTGCTGAGTCCGATAAATTACATTTAGGCTGGGTAATATCCTCCAATGAACCCACAGACTATAAACAGCCATGGGCGGAGGTTTTCGCCTCCCTATCTCCCCCATGGTTAGCAGAACATTTTCGCCAACACAGTGCAAGTATTACATCCCCTATAAAACTATCTGTGGTGGTGGGGAGTTGTCCCCAGTGGCATATACCAGGGTTACTGTTGCTGGGTGATGCGGCTCATCCTATGTCCCCTGTGCGCGCTCAGGGTATCAATGTAGCATTACGTGATGTGATTGTTGCGGCTAATTATTTAGTGCCATTATTACAAGGAAATGCCGATGATAATCAGATTGATCTAATTTTATCACAGATTCAGGCAGAACGCCAGCCGGAAATTATCGGCATCCAGCAACTCCAGTTACAAGAAGCAGCCCAGGGGGAGAAATTGCGCAAGTATGCTCTATTGCGATCGCTCTTGGTGCAAACCCCATTCATAGGTACAATAGTCAAGAAGTTGTGGTTAAGGCGACAAATTCAAATGCGCGACGGAATCACCGAAGTATATTTAAAGGTCTAGTTTTTCCATATCTAATTAAACATGAATAATAAACAGCAACAGGTATTTTTTCAAATCCATCAAGGTTTACCCAGGGAAGGGCCGGGTGATTATCTCTATACTCAAAGTGCTTTTGTCAAGATGGTTGATTTACCGCCACATCCGCAAATTCTAGATATTGGTTGTGGACCAGGTGCGCAAACTGTGGATTTAGCCCATCTGACCAATGGGGAAATTATGGCGATCGATAATCATGATGTTTATGTGGAAGAACTCAAACAAAGGGTAATCAATCAAGGATTATCAAAAAAAATCACTGTAGTCCAAGCTGATATGTTTAATCTTGATTTCCCCCCGGAAACTTTTGATGTTATTTGGGCGGAAGGTTCAATATATATTATTGGATTTGAAACAGGATTAAGGCAATGGCAAGTTTTCCTGAAAAATAAAGGTTATTTAGCAGCTTCAGAATTGACATGGCTGCGACCAGACCCACCAAAAGCATTAAAGGACTTTTGGGATCAGGCCTATCCACCCATGAATGATGTTGCTGGTAATTTAAACATCATCGCCAATACTGGCTATAAAATCATAGATTACTTCGTCTTACCACAGTCAGCCTGGTGGAACTACTATGAACCTTTAGAAAGAAAACTACAGGTTTTACAAAATGAATATTTAGATGATTTGGAGGCTATGGAAGTAATCGAAATGGAAAAAATGGAGATTGAATTTTATCGCCAGTATTCGGAATATTACGGTTACGTGTTTTACGTAATGCAAAATTCTTGACATTTCCACAGGCTTCTATCTGTGGGACTGTGAATATTTGTTGCAAATATGCTGATTTCCCAATCAAACCCCTTGATTATATGCACAATAAAAGCATGGCTTGTAATTAAAAGGCCACAATCCCTAAGTAAAATCAAAGGGAGGCTGGAAATGATTAGTAAAGCATATCTGTTAACTTCCGCAGTGATTTTTGCCTTAGTAGCAATATCACATTTTATCCGACTGGTTAATCACTGGTCAATTGCCATTGGTACAGTTACCTTTCCTTTTTGGGGGTCATGGTTGGCAGTTATCTGTGCATCTGCATTAACTATATGGGCTGTGAGACTAGCAACCAAGTGGAAAACTAGCCCCCAATAAAGCTGTTTTGTCCCAGAATCCCTACCCTAGAGGGGATGTTTTGGCGATAGTTATCCACACCGGAGACAGGGAATTAATTCCCTGTCTGAAAGCTTAAGTCGGTTAAAAACCGACTGGTTTTGTGTTTGGTGATTATGGTGTTTTCCTGTGGGGTGAAGGTTGTTCTAAATCTGTTCCGTGATTTTTGTGGTAAGTTTGGCAATGAATCTTTGTAATAATAACCGCTAGTTCCCTTTCACATTTTCACACATTCGGCAATAGATAATTTAAGGGGAATAAAAATTACCTTAATATGGTCTTCAATTCCACCAATAGCATGAACAATACATTCTAGGGGAATTTATCTAATAGTTTCAGATGAACAATTGTGATCGCATTTAATTTAGAAGTCGAAACAGCAGGGGAACGCCTTGACCGCTATGTGTCCCAAGAATTACCAGAGTTATCCCGTTCTCGCATCCAGCAATTAATTGTCGAGGGTAATGTAAAACTCAATCATCAGGTATGCACAACTAAAAAAATTCCTGTGAAACCAGGCGATCGCATTAGTATAAAAATACCAGAAGTTACCCATCTAGAACTACAAGCCCAAGATATACCCTTGGACATCCTCTATGAAGATGACCAATTACTGATCCTGAATAAACCCGCTGGTTTAGTTGTCCATCCCGCTCCCGGTCATCCTGATGGTACTCTGGTGAATGCTTTGTTAGCACATTGTCCCCATCTCCCTGGAATTGGCGGCGTTCAACGTCCGGGAATTGTCCATCGCTTAGATAAGGATACCACAGGGGCGATCGCGATCGCCAAAACTGACATAGCCTATCATAGCCTGCAAGGACAACTCCAGGCTAAAACTGCACGGCGCTCATATTTAGGTGTAGTTTACGGCGCGCCCAAAACCGCTGATGGTATGATAGACCTCCCCATTGGTCGCCACCCCCAAGATAGAAAGAAAATGGCCGTTGTCCCCATAGAAAAAGGCGGTAGGTCTGCTATCACTCATTGGCAGGTAGCAGAACGCTTGGGTAACTATACATTAATCCATTTTCAGTTAGAAACCGGGCGCACCCATCAAATTCGTGTCCATAGCGCCCAGATAGGTCATCCCATTGTCGGCGACCCTGTTTATGGTTCTGGTCGTTCTCTGGGCGTTAACTTACCCGGTCAAGCACTCCACGCTTGGCGACTCAAGTTACAACATCCAGTTTCTCAGGAGTGGATCTCGTTCACCGCTACCCCCCCGGCGACATTTAATACCTTAGTGCAAATTCTCCGCCGACGAGTAGAGTCCTGAAGTTTTGACACTCTCCCCCCTCCTCAATATTGAGATTTGTAAACTTTTCCGCTGTTTTTTCCCTTGGACAGATGAATTTTAGCCAGTTATGGTAAATTTTCCCAAGTTCAAATTAACAACTCTTAATAAAAACACCATACCCTCGAATTACAGACAAAACGACTAATCTCCTGTATTTACTTGCATTCTGCAATAATTAAGAAAATATAAAATTGATGATTTCTTGGGCTAGGAGGGGGAAATATGAAGTAATGTTGCGAAAAATTTCCCATTTACTCAGTTAGATTGCTTGTATGTAAAGGATTTGAGGGTGTTCTTATTCCCGCATCTTATTTATTCATAATTTGTAACAAATAAAGAATCTATAGCATTGTATAAACATATTCTGAGGGGTGGAAATAACAGACCAAAGTCAAACCAAGCAATGAGTTGATTCAAATTTGCGGGTTTCTCATAAAATTAACCCAGATTCTCATAAATACTTGTTAATCTAGTATTGAGGGAAGAAACAGACAAATCAAAACAAGCAGTTTGCTATCGGGTCTGTTGTCAACCATCCCCAAAGTGATAAAACATTGCCAGTTTTAATCTAGACATCTCAGAACTAAGGAATTAGGAGATTAAAGTCCATGACATTAGACGTATTTACCAAGGTAGTTTCTCAAGCTGACTCCAGAGGCGAGTTTTTGAGCAACGAGCAACTAGACGCTTTAACCAACGTAGTTAAAGAAGGCAACAAGCGTTTAGACGTTGTTAACCGCATCACCAGCAACGCTTCAGCTATTGTGACCAACGCAGCTCGTTCTTTGTTTGAAGAACAACCCCAATTGATTGCTCCTGGTGGTAACGCTTACACCAACCGTCGCATGGCTGCTTGCTTGCGTGACATGGAAATTATCTTGCGTTACGTCACCTACGCAATTTTAGCCGGTGATGCTAGTGTTCTTGATGATCGCTGCTTGAATGGTTTGCGCGAAACCTACCAAGCTCTGGGAACTCCTGGATCTTCTGTGGCTGTTGGCGTGCAAAAGATGAAAGATGCTGCTGTAGCTGTGGCTAACGATCCCAACGGGATCACCAAAGGTGATTGCAGCCAGTTGATCTCTGAAGTAGCTAGCTACTTTGACCGTGCTGCGGCTGCTGTTGCTTAATATCACTGAGAAATTCCAGTACCAAAAAAATTTACGAAATACGAAGGAGATTTTAGAAGATGGTTAAAACACCAATTACCGAAGCGATCGCATCTGCGGATACCCAAGGACGTTTCTTAAGCAACACCGAACTACAAGCAGTTAACGGTCGTTATGTTCGTGCTATTGCTAGCATGGAAGCTGCTCGCGCGTTGACCTCTAACGCCCAAAGCTTGATTGATGGTGCTACCCAAGCTGTATACCAAAAATTCCCCTACACCACCCAAACACCAGGGCCTCAGTTTGCTGCTGACAGCCGTGGTAAGGCTAAGTGCGCTCGTGATGTCGGTCACTACCTACGCATTGTTACTTACAGCTTAGTTGCTGGTGGTACTGGACCCATGGATGAGTTTTTGATTGCTGGCTTGGCTGAAATCAACAGCTCCTTTGATTTGTCCCCCAGCTGGTACGTTGAAGCAATCAAATACATGAAAGCTAATCATGGTTTGAGTGGACAAGCTGCTAACGAAGCTAATACCTACTTTGACTATGCTATCAACGCATTAAGCTAGATAGTCTCTTGCCCGGGGAAGGATGCAATTTCTGGATGGAGTGAGTCACGCTTTGAGGTTAACCAAAAAACCGTTCTGACTCATCTAGCAGTTGGATCTGGCTCCGGGCAAAGTTTTATTGGAAAGCTTTAGTAAACTCGGCACTCGGTAAAAATAGCCGAAATGCAAATCAACAGGTGAAGCAAAATGGCAATTACAGCAGCAGCATCCAGGCTAGGAACAGAGCCTTTTAGTGATGCACCTCGATTAGAACTGCGCCCCAATGCCAGCAAAGATGAAGTTGAAGTTGTAATCCGGGCTGTTTATCGGCAGGTTTTGGGTAACGACTATTTGATGGCGTCGGAACGTCTGGTAAGCGCTGAATCACTCCTGCGAGATGGTAACCTGACAGTGCGGGAGTTTGTCCGCAGCGTTGCCAAGTCAGAACTCTACAAAACTAAGTTTTTTTATCCCAATTTCCAAACCAGGTTAATCGAACTTAACTACAAACATCTCCTGGGTCGCGCCCCCTATGATGAATCAGAGGTGGCTTACCACTTAGATTTGTACCAGAGCCAAGGCTACGACGCGGAAATTGACTCCTACATTGACTCACCAGAGTACCAAAATAACTTCGGTGATCATATTGTCCCATATTATCGTGGGTTTGAAACCCAACCAGGGCAAAAAACAGTAGGCTTTACCCGTCTATTCCGCTTATACCGGGGTTATGCCAACAGCGATCGCGCTCAGGTAGAAGGTGCTAAATCCCGTTTAGCCCAGGATTTAGCTAGCAATAAAGCCTCTTCAATTGTAGGGCCATCAGGCAGCAACGATAACTGGAATTTCCGTGCTGCTTCAGATGTAGCTCCCAAAAAGGCTTTAGGAAATGCAGTGGGTACGGGCGATCGCGTCTACCGCATTGAAGTAACAGCAATCCGTGGCCCTGGTTATCCCAGTATTAGACGGAGCAGTACAGCAATTATCGTACCTTACGAGCGACTTTCTGACAAGATTCAGCAAATCCACCGACAAGGCGGCAAAATTGTCAGCATCACCTCAGCTTAAGGTAGGGTTACTCACATCGTACAGGAGATATAGCAGTAATGTTCGGTCAAACCACACTTGGGGGCGGTAGCGTTTCTTCATCGGCCAGCCGAGTATTTCGTTATGAAGTTGTAGGCTTGCGCCAAAACGCAGAAACTGACAAGAATAAATTCGATATCCGTCGCAGTGGTAGTGTGTTTATCACAGTGCCATACAGTCGGATGAATGAAGAAATGCAACGGATTAACCGCCTAGGTGGCAAAATCATCAATATTTCCCCATTGAGCGCCATAGAAAACTAATATCCTGGCAATGAGAGAACCCACTGCGTCAGAATATTCAGCAGAAACCGCGCCTCAGTTGACACCAGAGTTAGCACTGGCTAACCTGCAATCATCAGATTTAAGTCTGCGCTATTACGCAGCTTGGTGGCTGGGTAAATTTCGCGTCCGCCACCCAGATGTGATCAATGCCTTGATTGCAGCCTTAGAGGATGAAGCTGACAGAACAGAAATGGGAGGTTATCCACTGCGGCGCAACGCAGCCAGAGCATTGGGGAAGTTAGGTGATAATACAGCTATACCAGGGTTAATTAAGTGCTTGGAATGCCCTGATTTTTATGTGCGGGAAGCAGCAGCCCAATCTTTGCAAAAACTGCGGGAGAAAACTGCAGCACCCGCACTCATGAAAATGCTAGCTGGAGGTGTAGCCGAGGCAGTGCAAGTACCCGGCCGCCCTCATCTCAACCAGCCCTATGAAGCGGTAATAGAAGCCTTGGGAGCTATTGGTGCAACTGAGGCTATTTCTTTGATTTCACCGTTTTTAGAGCATGAAGTCCCAGGAGTAAACTGTGCCGCAGCTAGAGCAATGTACCAACTAACACAAGACCCCATTTATGGGGAGAGGTTAGTAAAAATGTTGTCTAGTGAAGACCTGAAGTTGCGCCGCCTGGTCTTAGGAGATTTGGGCGCAATTGGCTACATAGGAGCAGCGGAGGCGATCGCCAGCACCAAGGCAGAAAATAGCTTTAAACTCATGGCCCTTAAAGGATTGCTAGAGCATCAACTCACCCCAGAGTCAGAAGCCCTATCCGTTTCTGACCATGCCATCCAGGTGATGAACTTAATGGATTCACTTTTGTGAACTAGCGCGACGTGACTGATGAACTAATCCGTGCCGTCGCCCTGGCAGATACACCAGAAAAAATGGTGGCGGCAGTAAAAAACTTGGCAGCAGTCCCAGATGTTGCTGCCATTCCCACATTAATCGCAGTATTTGGTTATAACAACCCCACAGCTGCAACAGTGGCCGTGGCTGCACTAACAGCTATGGGAGCAACAGCAGTACCACAACTGTTATCCCAGATTGACGATTATAACTACGGCGCACGGGCTTATTCTATTCGCACCTTAGCGGCGATCGGCGACCCCCGTGCATTAGACGTTTTAATCACAGCAGCAGCCACAGACTTTGCTCCCAGTGTTCGCCGGGCTGCGGCTCAGGGTCTGGGAAATTTACATTGGCATCAACTTAACTCCCCCCACCGGGAGACAGCATTAAAAAAAGCTTTAGAAACCTTGCTGTTGATTTCCCAAGACTCAGAATGGTCAATCCGTTACGCTGCGGTAGTCGGTCTACAGGCTTTGGCTCAAATCCCCGATTTGCAGCCCCCCATCCACACCAGACTCCAGCAGATGTTAACTACTGACGACGAAAAGGCAATTCGCGCTCGTGTGCAACTAGCCATTTCATAACTCATGCCTCCAATATCATAAAACAGGAAAAAAGTAAATATGTCAATACCACTGCTAAATTATGCGCTTACCACCCAGAATCAACGTGTAGAAGGGTACGAAGTACCCAACGAAGACACACCAACCATTTATCGCTTGTCAGATGCTACCTCAGATAAAGATATTGATGCCATTATTTGGGCAGCATATCGGCAAATCTTCAGCGAACACTTAATTATTGCCAGCAACCGCCAGAAGTTCCTGGAATCCCAACTGCGCAATCGCTCAATTAACGTCCGTGATTTTATCCGGGGTCTGGGTAAGTCCGAAGTCTACCGCACACAAGTAGCAGATATCAACACCAACTACCGCTTAGTTGACATCACCTTAAAGCGGTTTTTGGGACGGGCCGCTTACAACAAAGATGAAGAAATTGCTTGGTCAATTGTGATTGGTACTAAAGGTTTACACGGTTTCATCGATACCCTGTTAGACAGTGAAGAATATCTTCAGAACTTTGGTGATGATATTGTTCCTTACCAACGCCGTCGGTATAAAGACAGACCCTTTAACTTAGTTAATCCCCGCTACGGTTCCTACTGGCGCGATCGCATGATGTTAGAATCTTTGGGTGGTCGTTCCTTCTACACCGCCCGCACCACAGGGGTTGCTAGTAAACAGGAGATTCGTCGGGTGATTCCTGCCAATTTCATGGACATGGCCGGGAAAATGATCACTGGCGAACGTAACTATCAAAGAACAGTGGCTACCGTCACCTCCCAAATCAAAGATATCAAGATTCCCGACAACTCCCGCGAAGTCGGTACGCCTCAACCCACTGTCAAACCTGTAGCTGTTGCTCTACCTTATCGTTATATTCCCGGAAATCCCACGAATTAAGGCATGAGTTTGTCATGGCTCGATCCATAGGAGTATAAACCACCCATGGACAGAGATCACACACTTGATTTATGTGATCTCTGGGAAAATTGCAGTCCGTAGTTAGGACCCATACAATTGATCATTGAATATTAGCAACTGTAATGACAATTCCTTTATTACAATACAAACCTAGTTCCCAAAACCAGCGCGTTGCTGGTTACGAAGTCCCCAATGAGGATACTCCCAGGATTTACCGCAGCGAAGACTGCTCTGTTGATAGTGAGTTCCAAGAATTAATTTGGGCCGCTTATCGCCAGGTTTTTAGTGAGCATGAAATCCTCAAGTTTTATCGCCAAACTAACCTGGAATCTCAGGTCAAGAATAGAGCTATTACTGTGCGCGACTTGATCCGGGGTTTGGCTAAGTCCGAAGCCTTTCGGAATTTGGTAGTAGAGACTAACTCTAACTATCGTCTTGTGGAAATTGCCCTCAAACGCCTCTTAGGTCGTGCTTCCTACAACAAAGACGAAGAAATTGCTTGGTCAATCAAAATAGCTACCCTGGGTTGGGATGGTTTTGTCGATGCTTTAATCGACTCTCAAGAGTATCAAAGCAACTTTGGCGACAACATAGTTCCCTACCAACGCCGGCGCTACAAAGATAGACCTTTTAATTTAGTCACACCCCGCTACGGTAATTACTGGCGCGACAAATTGGAAGAAGCCCGCTATAAAGCAGGGGACATCAAGAACTTTATGGAATTAGCTAATTCCATTGAAATTAAGACACTCAAATTTACACCAGTTAACCTAGCTAGCATCCAAATTCCCGACATGACAAGGGATACCAAACCCCAAGGTATACCCATCTCCATCAATTCCAGCGCCAATTTCCCCCTGGGATAAATACCTGTTGATAGTAAATTGCTGCCCAATCAGCTGTATCTATCAACATAATGCGGGACAATAACATAGGGAATCAGGCCTCCTTGAATTTTCCCAGCTAGCTTTTTGTTTAATAATTAATCAGAGGAAGAACCCAGTATGTCTGTGCCATTACTTCAGTACAAACCCACCACCCAAAATAACCGAGTCAGCAGCTTTGGTGTAGCTGACCAGAATGAAGATACACCATATATCTACCGGATTGAAGATGTCAGTTCTTACACTGATATCCAGAGCATCATTTGGGCTGCTTATCGCCAAGTCTTCAGTGAACATGAAATTCTCAAGTTCAACCGCCAAAAAACTCTGGAATCTCAACTCAAAACCGGTGCTTTATCTGTGCGTGACTTCATCAGAGGTTTAGCTAAGTCTGAAGCATTCTATCGTTTAGTTGTCAGTGTCAACAACAACTACCGTTTAGTAGACATCACCCTGAAGCGTTTATTAGGCCGTGCTTCCTATAACAAAGATGAACAAATTGCTTGGTCAATTGTCATTGCTACCAAGGGTTTTGGCGGCTTTGTGGATGCTTTAGTAGATAGTGACGAATATACCCAAAACTTTGGCGATAATATCGTACCCTACCAGCGCAAACGCATGGAAGGTCGTCCCCACAACTTGGTCACACCTCGTTACGGCGAAGACTTCCAAGAAAAAGCCGGTACGGTTCAGACCGATTGGCGCTTCACCTTGGAGAAGTTCTATACCCGCAAATTCCAAGAAAAACGCCTGGCAGAAGGTGACCCCCGCAAATATGCTGATATGGCAGCAGCAGTTGGTGCTAAAGGCAACTATGCGCAAAAGCTTTCTGCATTTGATATTGATTATCTCAATGCGGTTCCCTACCGTAGTGGTAGTAGACGCTAAGATTAAATATCTAACTGTCTAAAACTCAAATTTTATACTGGGTCTGGTTTTTGGCTTCATGTGACGACGGGTTTACAGTTTTTCTGGGACTTTGGCGTTATGTTAAGTGGAAACTAGACCCAGTAGCTGTTGACTCCTCAAAACTCCCTTGCACTTTCGGCAGCTTGTCTCAAAGCCAAAAAAGCCTATATAACGTTCATCGTAGTAGCGCCCAGAGTAAGCATCTGGTGTGCCTATTTCAGTGTAAGGCTTGCGGATATCGACATCCGGACGGTGAATTGCTGCTAAAGAGCAGGCAAGTAACAAACGAACCACAGCACGATTACCTACATAGCGCGATACATAATCGATTTTTTCAGCGATGCTGGGGTCAGTTACAAGGGCTTGATTTGATGCTTCGGCTATTTGCAAGGCTACATCAAGGATAGCTGGTGGGGTGGTGGACATGGAGCTATTTCTTGAATAGTGAGGGTGGAAATTGGCAAGTCATAATTTACCCAAAGTATTTCTTGCCGTAACTCCTTGACGGAATGGCAATGCTTCAGGGGCGCTTTGATGCAGTTCCAATCATCATAAAGTTGCTGCATCAACGTACAATCATAGCCTGAAAGGGCAACCTTACCTTTAACTGAACGCAAAACCCCTGCCAATTGTCGATGTTCGTCATCGGTCATTTCATAAGCGTAAGCTTTGCTATCCCCACGGGAATCGTGAGGGTACGGAGGATCACAGTAAAATAAAGTTTCTGGACTATCGTACCGTTGAATAATATCAGTTGCTTGGTCGTTTTCAATTTGCACACGCAGCAACCGTTGCACAATTTCTGGTAGATGCTCAACACTACCGAGCCACCGAGAAACTGCACCAGCCATTCCAGCCCTGCTAGTGAGTTTACAATGTGCCCATCGTCCGACACTGGCGGTTTGTGCCAACCCTGTTCTTACTTGTCGCGCCCGGACAAAAAATCGTCTAGCCCTTTCTAAATCTGATACACCTTCGTGATCATTACTAATGGCAATGTGAAATTCTTCACGGGAAAATGGTGTTAACCCAATAGCCTGGATAAGTTCATCTTTTTGGTCACGTAACACCCGAAAGAAGTTAACTAGCTGCCCATCAATATCATTATAGGTTTCCACAGGTGCAGGCTCCCGGTTTAACAACACCGCTGCAGAACCCCCAAACGGTTCGCAATAGTGAGTCGTTTTGGGCAACAATGGCAAAAGCCAGTCTAAATGACTGTACTTACCACCATACCAACCAAATGCAATTTTTTTTGCCATCAGAGCCGACCTCTAATAGAGTGTTCCAAAAGTGGTGCTTATGCTAAATAATTTACAAATTCTATATGTAACTTAAATTATAGCGATCGCCTGAAACATTTGTGTATCTTGGTACTGATGTTTGATTGAGAGAATCAACCGATGGCTTTGATGTGAATTTTGGCTAATCACACTTATACGAATCCGGCATAATTGTGTCTTTGAGAATAGCACCCTTGAGGTGAGCATTTTGGAGTTTAGCACCCCTCAAATTAGCCCCTGTTAAATTAGCCCCTGCTAAATTAGCCCCTGTTAAATTAGCCCATGTCAAATTAGCACCGGTCAAATTAGCTTCACTGAGGTTGGCTCGTAATAGGTAAGCTCCACTCAGGTGAGTTTGGTGTAAATTAGATTTGTAAAAGTTAGCTTGATAAAGATAAGTTCCGTTTAATTGGGCGTTGTATAAATTAGCTTCACTTAAATCAGCAGCAATTAAATTCGCTGCAATGAAATTTGCAAAACTCAGGTTAGCTCTGATTAACTGCGCCTTACCTAAATCACCATCTCTAAAGTTAGCGTCTGTGAGGTCAGTTCCAATTAGGTTAGCCTCAGCAATGATCGACCCTTCCAGATTTGCACCACTCAAGTCAGCCCCAATCAGATGAGCATCACTTAAATCCGCTTGGGTAAGTGTAGCACCGCTCAAATTAGCTACGGTCAAGTTAGCCGCCATGAGATTAGCTTCTATCAGCTTGGCTTGGTGCAGGTTAGCGCCACTGAGGTCAGCATGACTCAGGTTGGCTCGCACCAGTAAAGCATGACTTAAATTGACTTTATTTAAGTTCACCCCTTGGAGGTGAGCGCCTCTGAGGTTGTTTCCTTGTAAGTTGGCGGCGCTAATATCTACTTTCACCAGGGGATTTTGCTGTTTCCATTCTATCCATGTCACTGCACCTGCTTTGAGTAAGGCCAGATGCTCTTGATTTGCCATTTTTGCTCCTTTACTCATTCACACTTTGGGGGTTGGGGCGACCGGGGACATTTTCAATCGCTGCTAATGCTCCGGCCGCACCTGCGAGGATATCCTGTTCCGCACCACCTAAATACAACCGTCCAAAACTTCCTACAGCTTGCACTTCCAGGATATTAATTCCGGCGGCTTTCTCGGCTTCATTAGCCGCTAGGGCGGCGTAAGCTGCGGGCTGAACTTCTAATACATATAGTGTTTGTCCTGCAAGCAGTAGCTGTCCTCGCCGTGTACGATTAATTAACTGGGTCTGGTAAGCATCGATGTTGCGGATAATCTGGTTAGAAACTACACGGGGTTTTAGACATTCCTCTTTTTTCACTCCTAGTGTTGCTAAAATCGCTTGACCCGCAGCGCGGGTTTCTCCTTGGGAGCTAGAATGAATTTCTAATAAACCATATAGTCGTTCAACTATCTGCACTCCTGGACGCACGGAGGCGGATTTGAGTGCTACATCGGTAATGCGATTAATTTCAATACCCGGAGAAATTTCAATCCACAGTGATGTATCCCCCGGTAATGGTAGAAAACCTTGGGCTACTGTTCCCATATAGGCTGCATGTTGAGGTTGCAGGCTGTCGAGAAATACAAAACTGCGTAATTCTATTCCCAAGGTGATGCTCTCCAGTCATGTGGATAAAAGTTATGTTTGGCAAATCAGTGTGATCCTAAACTACCATAACCCTAAGTACCCCTCAATCCCTACTCATTTATCCTTGCAATAGGAAAGAATCACATAACGGACTATTCCTAAACGACTAAGCCATTCAGCAACTGCTGTGGAATTTGCTGACTGTTGATTACCACTCTCAGACTGAAGTCGCTTCAGGAGGGGATAGGTTGGGAGGGTATTAGGGGTGATGTCTTCCTCTAATATGGGTGTAAAACCTGTACTTTGGGCAAGTTTTCTATAAGCATTGAGGGTGAAACTGCTGTCAACAGGTCCGTAGGTGTTACCAATGGAGGGACTGAGCAATTTACCGCCAATTTTCATGAAGGGATAGACAAATTGGAGAGGTACAAAATCACAGATGGCGAGTTTTCCCTCTGGTTTGAGAACTCGCCATGCTTCTTGGAAAAACCTTTGACGACTGGGAAAATGAAAGATACACTCAACAGCCAGAACTAGGTTAAAGGAGCTATCTGCAAAGGGTAGTTGACAAGCATCCCCTTCTATAAATTCTATCTGGTTATGATTTTGGGGGTGAACTTGTTCTTTAGCTCTAGCGAGTTGGCGGGGGTCAATATTTAAACCAACTAGCTGTAAATTCTCAAAGCGATCGCTTAGACTAGCAATTGTACCACCGAAGCCACAACCACAGTCAAGAATCTTTTGTCCATCTCCCGCGCCACCCGCATCACACACCCGGCGAGTTAAATTTTCTGCTGCTAATGCGAAGTCTTCTGCGGAACCATCGGCTGTGGGGGGATTCTCCCAATAACCCCAATGTACATGAAGACCAAATCCCGTAATTACTTCGGTATTTTTCTTTTCAAAGCCCTCAAATAACTGGTCAAAATATGGTAAGATAATTTTTGGCTGATTAGTCATTTACTTTCGTTAAAACTAATACCAATTTTTACCATGATTGCCTAGGCTGTGACAAGTGTTACAAATCTCAGTTTAATATAAGGATTAGTGTTATATTTTTGGTGAGCTAAGTCTGGTTAGTAGTAGCACTGACCAGGGGACTTTAATATCTGGGATGAAATTCGAGTATTTTCTGATTCCGGGTAAGGCTGCGGGTATAATAAACTTGAGGGAACGTAGGGATGCCGGGCGATCGCCTTGTTCGTCTACAATTCCATATTGTTGGGCTAGTTCTGCCACTATCTGCACTTTTCCTGTGCGCTGGATTATATTCGCATCAGCAGCCAAAGCCGCAATCACTCGCCCTGTTAATAAGGGAGTTTCCCAGTTATAACGGTCAACAAAGACTGAGTTTCTAGGGTCAGTCACATTTTCTGATCCTATCTCATCTGCTAAGGCGGAAATATGCTCAGTACCCACAATCCCCGGCCACAGGTCAACAGAGGCGACATTATCGGGTTTAAGTTCCACCGCCATATCAGCTACCAGGCGGTCACAGGCGGCTTTACCCACTCCGTAGGCGACACCGAAAATGGGGGACATACCCCCCCAAGAGGAAATAGTACAAATTAATCCCTGGCGACGTTGCACCATCATCCGAGCTGCAAAAATGCTGGCGACGTAGTGGCTACGCAGACCGACATTATTAATATTATCCCACAGTTCAGGTTCACACTCCCAGAAAGATTTTCCTTGAGTCTCTCGTAAAGACTGGACTCCTGAGAAGGCGTTATTAACCAGTAAATCTAGTTGTCCATGTTGCTCATCTTGGATGCGTTCAAACAGCGATCGCACTTGCTGATCATTGCTATGATCTACCTGGACGGGAATACATATACCTCCGGCTTCCTCAACTGCGGCTTGGGTATGATTCAGATTCCCGGAAATTCCCCCCACAGTATCAGAATTATCTAAACTGCGTCCGGTAATATACACAGTTGCCCCAGCTTCACCCAGTGCAATAGCAATTCCCTTACCAATTCCCCGGCTTGCACCTGTGACTAAAGTCACTTTTCCCTCAAGATTTTTCATGATTACAGATGTTATGGGTATCTGAGATTTTACCGTTTAGAAACAAACTGAATCATCTCACCTTCTAAAAAGAGGGATTAGGATCTACCATAGCAGAAAACAGGGCAGGAAAAAAGCTCTGATCCGGTGGTCACCAGTCCCGAAGTTGCCAACAAAGGAGTTATCAGTGGTATTACAAGCCCAAACCAGCACCTACGAAGCTAAAACTCAAGAAGTTGCTCGACAGCTTCTGGTCGCTACCCAAGAAAATCGCTCGTTTTTAGGTTCCCTACGCGATCAGATGCGCTGGGATGATCAGCTGCTAACCTGGGCAATGAGTAATCCCGGTTTACGGGTACAATTGTTTCGTTTTATCGACACATTACCCGCTTTACATAGTAAATCAGAAATTGCCGCACATTTGCAAGAATATTTGGGGGCAGAATCTGTAGAATTACCTTCAGCCCTCAAGGGGATGTTGAATTTTGCTCACCCTGATTCTATGCCGGGACAAGTTGCGGCGACAACTGTTTCTAAGGCTGTGGAAACTTTAGCCCATAAATATATTTCTGGGGAGAATATTAAACAGGTTATCAAAACAGTTGAACGACTGCGAAAAGAAAAAATGGCTTTCACCATTGATTTACTCGGTGAAGCGGTCATTACTGAAACTGAAGCCCAGTCTTATCTAGAACGCTATCTAGAATTGATGCAACAACTAATAGAAGCATCAAAGAATTGGGGGGTAATTCGGGCTATTGATGAAGCTGATGGCGATATTATACCACAAGTTCAGGTTTCTGTCAAGTTAACAGCGTTTTATTCCCAATTTGACCCTTTAGACCCTCAAGGAAGTGAGGAGAAAGTTAGCGATCGCATTCGGATTTTATTACGTCGGGCGCAAGATTTAGGGGCAGCTGTGCATTTTGACATGGAACAGTACGCCTACAAAGATTTAACTTTAAGTATTCTGCAAAAGTTACTTTTAGAAGATGAGTTTAGACAACGTACAGATATTGGTGTCACCATCCAAGCATATCTGCGTGACAGTCTAGAAGATGGGAAAAAGTTAATTTCTTGGTTACAACAGCGCGGTTATCCCCTGACAGTGCGTTTAGTTAAGGGTGCATATTGGGATCAGGAAACTATTAAATCAGAACAAAAACACTGGCCACAGCCAGTTTATAACGATAAAGCCGCCACAGATGCCAATTTTGAAGCCATTACTCAGCTATTATTAGAAAATCACCAATATGTCTATACTGCTATTGGTAGTCATAATGTGCGATCGCAAGCTCGCGCTATTGCCATAGCCGAAAGTTTAAATGTCCCCCGTCGTCACTTTGAAATGCAAGTGTTGTATGGGATGGGGGATAAGTTGGCTAAAGCCTTAGTTAATCAAGGTTATCGCGTGCGGGTTTACTGTCCCTATGGTGAGTTATTACCGGGGATGGCGTATTTAATTCGGCGGTTGTTGGAAAATACAGCTAATAGTTCCTTTTTGCGGCAAAATCTCGAGAATCGCCCCATTGAGGAGTTGTTAGCACCCCCAAATGTCGAGTCTGAGGCCAAAGCCCAAAGGCGCAAACAAGAAGGGGGGTTTCTGGGTGCTGCGGATAGGGATTTTGCACAGGAGGAGCACAGAAATATGTTTACTGCGGCTTTGGCTGGGGTGCGCGAACAGTTGGGTCGGGTTTATTTACCTTTGGTGAATGGGGAGTATGTGAATACTCAGGAGTTAATTGATTCGGTCAATCCTGCTAATTTTAGCGAGGTAGTAGGTCGGGTTGGTTTAATTAGTGTGGCACAAGCAGAA
Source organism: Anabaenopsis tanganyikae CS-531 (assembly GCF_029891675.1). NCBI lineage: Bacteria > Bacillati > Cyanobacteriota > Cyanophyceae > Nostocales > Nodulariaceae > Anabaenopsis > Anabaenopsis tanganyikae. Next base: position 9,891 of record NZ_JANQDF010000062.1, on the reverse strand, counting down.
GAGGCGATGCAAGCTGCTAAGGCCGCGTTTCCAGGATGGAGGAAAACACCAGTACACGAACGCGCTAGGATTGTGAGGAAGGCGGCTGATTTGATGGAGTTACGTCGGTCTGAGCTTGCAGCTTGGATTGTTTTGGAGGTGGGTAAGGTTGTTAAGGAAGCAGATGCAGAGGTTTCCGAGGCTATAGATTTTTGTCTTTACTATGCTGAGGAGATGGAACGCCTAGATAAAGGTGTAAACTATGACGTAGCAGGTGAGACAAATCGTTATATATACCAACCTAGGGGAATTGCAGTGGTGATTTCTCCCTGGAATTTCCCTTTAGCGATCGCCTGTGGTATGACTGTTGCGGCGCTAGTTGCAGGTAATTGTACTCTGCTCAAACCGGCGGAAACCTCCTCTGTAATTACTGCGAAATTCACAGAAATCTTAGTAGAGGCGGGTATTCCTCAAGGTGTATTCCAATACTTACCAGGTAAAGGCTCCCAAGTAGGTGCTTACTTAGTAAATCATCCTGAGACTCATATCATTGCCTTTACTGGTTCTCAAGAGGTGGGTTGTCGCATTTATGCAGAAGCAGCTACCCTGAAACCAGGACAAAAGCACATGAAGCGAGTAATCGCAGAAATGGGGGGGAAGAATGCAATTATTGTGGACGAAAGCGCTGATTTAGATCAAGCTGTTGTGGGGGTAGTACAGTCAGCATTTGGTTACAGTGGACAAAAATGTTCTGCCTGTTCCCGGGTAATTGTACTCGAACCGATATATGATACTTTTGTCCAGAGGTTAGTAGCAGCGACAAAATCCCTGAATATTGGAGCAACAGAGTTACCTAGTACCCAAGTTGGACCGGTAATAGATGCTCAAGCACGCGATCGCATTTTGGCATATATTGCCACAGGTAAGACACAAGCCCAAGTCGCCTTGGAAATGACCGCACCTACACAGGGGTATTATATCGGTCCAGTCATTTTTAGTGAAGTACCACCCGATGCCACTATCGCCCAACAAGAGATATTTGGTCCAGTCCTGGCGGTAATCAGGGTCAAAGATTTTACCCAAGCTTTGGCAGTAGCTAACAGTACCAACTACGCCCTCACAGGGGGACTATATTCTAGAACACCCTCCCACATTCAACAAGCACAGACAGACCTGGAAGTAGGAAATGTCTATATTAACCGTAATATTACAGGTGCAATAGTTGCCAGACAACCCTTTGGGGGTTTCAAACTTTCGGGGGTAGGTTCCAAAGCTGGAGGGCCTGATTATCTGCTGCAATTCTTAGAACCGCGGACAGTGACGGAAAACATTCAACGCCAAGGGTTTGCACCCATCCCCGGCGCTGAATAAAAAAATCAAAAATTATCTTTGTTGAAGGGAACAGGGAACACACCCAACACACCGAAACAATCAAATCCAGTCACCTTTCCCTTATAAAGGGAAAGGTGAGGGTGGGGTAAAATAATATTCGATACACTAATCATGACTTGACAAACATCTTCTTAGAACTTCAAACCCGAACCCGCAACAGCCAAAATACCCCAACCAATAATGAAAGCCACACCACCCAGGGGAGTGATTGCGCCTAGGTATTTCAAACCAGTGACACTGAGGGCGTACAAGCTCCCAGAAAAAATGCCAACACCAATGATAAATAACCACCCACTAGCTACTAACATGGGTTGAGGTGATGCTGTACGACTAATTAGTAAGGCTATTAACAAAAGTGCCAAAGCGTGGTACATTTGATAACGAGCGGCTGTATCGAAAATTTCCAGCGATCGCTCACTGATTTTACCTCGCAAAGCATGAGCAGCGAAAGCACCTGCGGCTACGGATAAACCGCCTAAAACAGCAGCTAGGCTGACAAAAACTTGTGCCATTGCTAATGATGATTGATTCTAGATCTCAAAATGATATGATACCCCCCCTGTTTCACTGACCTGAAAATCCCCATTGAATTCTTTAGCTTTGATATCTAAGTACTCTCTAGCTGTAGCTGCTGGTAGTTGACAATTCATCGCCAAGCCTAAAACAGTGACGCGCCCGTTATTTTCTTGTAGCATTTGATAAAAAGTGGATTGCAGGCGATCGCTTAGTTGCTTCTGCAGTGCTTTTTGCTCATTTTTGCTCTGACGATATAACCCCAAGCTTAACCAACCACCTAACACCATTGTGGGTATACCAAAGATCATCCCATTTCTGGCGGTATTATCCAGGTAATAAACAGCAGGTTGATTAATAAACTCCTTTGCCACAGCCTGATTATATCCTGTGGAAATAGGCTTAAGGACAGATTTTTTCTCAAGTGTCGCTGAAACTGATAGTGTCAAAAACATGAATCCCAGTGTCAATAACCAACCCGCAGCCAGTTTTTCAGCAGTTTTCATAGTGTCACATCAGATTTTAAACTTTGCTTGCGATTCTAGCTTGAGTTGTCAAAAGCTTCCAGGGTGTTCAAGTCGGGTGGGTGAGGCCAGGTTCACCCACCATAATCCTGAAAACAGCAGTTCAGGTAAAATCTGTCTATTTTATTTCCGGGTTGCTTCTAGCAGACGGGAGTAATAAAAACGAGTTTTAGTCATAGCTTGGCGTTTGATTGCAAAGCCGTTATTTTCCAGGATTTTCACCACATCAGTCTCACGGTGGAGATAAGCGCGAGTTGCTTTACTCGGTCCAGGAAAGAAACTACCAATTTTCTTGAGTATACTTAAAGCACAGGTTTTCGGCGCAAAACTGATAATTATTCTTGACTGTGCTAAAGAACAAAGATGAGAAATCATTTCATCGGCTTTTTCTTGGGGGTAGTGAATCAAAACATCCAAGCAAATCACAGTGTGGTAACTACCACTCAATGATTCTAAATCCTGAACAGCGAAAGTAGTATTTTCGGCATTTTCCAAAGTGGCCAAGGCTCTATCCTTAGCTTCCGTGACCATTTTCTCAGAAATATCGCTGGCGTATATCTTAGCACCATTTGCCGCCAAGGGGATGCTGAGACTACCTACCCCACAACCAGCATCGCAGATTGATAACTCTGATAAATTCCCATCATCTTTGAGCCACCCAATAACTGTATCTACGGTTTGCTGGTGTCCATTGCGGATATCTAACTGGACTTTATTAACTTCCCCATCCCCGTAAATGCGTCGCCACCGGTCAAAGCCTGTAGAATTAAAATACTCACGAACAATGGTTTTATCGTCAGCTACGTTCATAAAGTTAAATCTTTAAGTGTTCCCAATCCTTAAAATTATCATTAATACCAAGGCCTCGAATACTCTACAAGATTTTTTTTAGAAGTTCTTTTCCTCATGTACGACAAACCAACTATAGATAATAGCCGATTTCTCTGGTTGTTTGGAGATTCAAGAGATAAAATTCTATTTTTTCTTCATCTCCAGCAAAAGCCTGCTGATTACAGCCAGGAGTAGGTTAGATGTTTTTCATTGACACTTCTCTATTTCTCAATCATCTGACTAAACCCCCATTCTCTTGTTTTTTCTGCTTTTTTAGATTAAGATATAATCATACAATATAATTGCAGCCATCACTACATTCAAAAACATATTTTTTCATGAGATTTTTAAATATCTGTATACAGTATACATAATTGATTTACTCATTTAGCTTTATTGATTAGCAATGACATCAAATTTTATAACTGACAGTCCTATTATTCAATTTACAATTCTGCTGACAGTAATTTTTACAGTTCCGCCTATATTTGAGCGACTGCGAATACCTGGACTAGTAGGGTTGCTGGTAGCAGGTGTATTGTTAGGACAAAATGGGCTAAAATTTTTAGATTCCGATTCAGAAACCGTTAACTTACTCTCGGATATCGGCAAAGTTTACTTAATGTTTGTCGCAGGTTTGGAAATTGATTTAGAACAATTTCGCAGAACTAAAAATCGCTCAATTGTCTTTGGAATATTAACATTTTTAGTACCCTTAATTTCTGGTATCTTAGTCGGGAGATTTTTTAACTTTAGTTGGAATGCTTCTGTACTGATTGGTTCTTTACTCGCCTCCCATACCCTCTTGGCTTATCCCATTGTTAGCCGTCTAGGAGTGGTGATGAATGAAGCAGTCACAGTCACAGTAGGGGCGACAATTTTCACTGACACAGCTGCTTTATTAGTATTAGCAATTTGTGTAGGAATTCATGGGGGAGAATTTTCTACCCTGAGTTTAATAACCCTATTAGGTGGACTAGCAATTTACTCTGTGATTGTCCTGTTTGGTTTTGATTGGGCTGGTAAAGAATTTTTTCGCCGTTCGGGAGATGAACAAAGTAATCAATTTCTCTTCATATTATTAGCTTTATTTCTCGCATCTGTAGGAGCGCAGATTGTGGGAGTTGAAAAAATTGTGGGTGCATTTTTAGCAGGTTTAGCAGTCAATGATGTTGTAGGACGTAGTCCAGTTAAAGAAAAAATTGAGTTTATTGGTAGCGTCCTATTTATCCCTTGTTTTTTTGTAGACATGGGACTGTTAATTAATATTCCCGCCTTTATCAAAACTCTCGGTTCTATTTGGTTAACATTAGTAATTGTCACAGCTTTAATTTTCAGCAAATTTATAGCGGCATTTTTGACCAAATTAATCTACCGCTACAGTAATGTAGAAATGCTGACAATGTGGTCATTGTCATTACCACAAGTAGCCGCCACCTTAGCAGCATCCTTGGTTGCTTATCAAGCCTTAAACCCTGCTGGTGAAAGGCTCATTAGTGAAGGTGTCTTAAATAGTATAATTGTCCTCATGGTAGTTACTTCAATTGTGGCACCATTGATTACCGCTCGATTTGCAGCTTTATTACAAGTACCGCAAACCGACTTTGAAACAGAAAGTTTAGCAACTTGGTGGGAACATCATGACGCACAACCCCTAGAACCAACTCAGCATCCATTCACTGTCGTAGTACCAATACATAACTCCCGCAACCAACGCTACTTAATTGAAATGGCGGCTTTAATAGCTCAACATCAGTCTGGAAAAATTTTACCATTAGCTATTAATAAAGCCCATGTTCACATGGATGACCCCCAATTAGGAATATCACTAGAGCAAAGTCAGCAAAGGTTGAAACTAGCTGAGGAAATTAGCGCCGAGTTTAATGTTCAGGTTTCTACAGCAGTTCGCATTGATGATGATATAGCTTTAGCAATTAGTCGCACCAGTCGAGAACAAAATGCTAATTTAGTCGTGATGGGTTGGTCTCGCACCACAGGTTTACGTGCCAGATTATTTGGTAATGTGATTGATAGTGTTTTCTGGTCTTCTCACTGTCCAGTCGCGGTAGCTCGTCTGGTAAAAAGTCCGAAAACAATTGAGAGAATTATTGTCCCCATTGGCGACTTAAGACCTCAAACTATCAGCGCTTGGAAGTTTGCAGAAATGTTGGCTGATGTGAATCAGTCGGAGGTTGTACTATTACACGTCTCTAACAGCAAAACCCCTACTAATTTAGTAGAAGAATTTACAACTCAATTAACTGAAATTGTCTCTAAAAGTCACTTAAAGGTAAATACACATATCCGAACTATTGTAGATGATGATGTTGCTCAAACTATAGTTAGGGAAGCCCAAGGATTTGATTTAGCGGTGTTACGTTCCGTACGTTATCGTACCACAGGGGGATTAGCTGTTAGTCAAGTCACAACTCAGGTAATTGAAGAGTTAACCGGTTCTATTGTGTTATTGGGTGAAGCTCATCTTTGATTTCGGCTCTGTCAACAATTCATAATCTTTCCCAAGTTAGTTGTTTGGTAATTTCATCCCAACGCCAACGTAACAAACCAGTTTTGGGGTGGGAAATTATTCCTGGTAAATTCATAGCTTGTCTGGGTGCATTAGTAGCTAGGGCGATCGCACCTCCCACATCACAAATCCCCCACTTGACCAGGTTTTGCACTCCCACCAACAAGGGTAAAGTTGTCCCGGATAAGGTCCCATCTGCTAACCTTGCTGTACCGTTTTTCACTTCTATTTCCCTACTGTCCCAAGGATACACCCCATCGGGTAACCCCAGGGGTGCGAGCGCATCACTGACTAAAAATAGTTTTTGCTGGTTGGCGCGCAGGAGAATATCTAACATCATGGGTGTAATGTGTTCACCATCAGCAATAAAACCACACATGACATGAGGATGGGTAATTGCAGCACCTAGTAACCCCGGTTCCCGGTGGTGTAATGGGGGCATAGCGTTAAAAGCATGGGTTACCATGGTCGCCCCTTGGTTAAACGCCGCCTCTGCTTGGGCTGCTGTCGCCAGGGAATGCCCTAAACTGACAATTATCCCCAAAGAACGCAAATAGGGTATTACTTGCCCTGTACTGTCTAATTCTGGGGCTAAGGTGATCACTTTGACAATCTGGGCATAATCCCCCAAAACTCTTTTGACTTGCTCAATTGTCAGAGGTAGTAAATATTCTTGTGGGTGTGCGCCGCGCTTGTGGTAGTTTAAAAATGGACCCTCTAAATGTACTCCTAGAATCTTCGCACCTACCCTTTGAGTGGTGCTAAAATCGGCAATTATCCCCAGCGATCGCTGTATATTATCTATTGAGGTGGTAACTAAGGTTGGTAAATATCCATCTATGCCCATATCCTCTAAAAAAATGGATATCTTGGGCAATATATGGGAATTATCCCCGGTTAACTCCGGAAATGCTAAACCTAAAGCACCATTAATCTGTAAATCAACACCACCTAAAGAAATCCAATCACCACCGACATCTAGTGAAAACCCACAACTAGAAAATCCTGGAATCATAGGGGTAATTTCCTCAACTACCCCTTGATGGTTAATACAGATGCGCTGTAAACCTTCATAACCAGGGACTCGCGCATTAATTATATTCTCTACCTCTGGTGGTAAAAATTTATCTGTGTTCATAATAAGTAAGAGGGGGAAGAGGGAACAGGGAACGGGGAACAGGGAACGGGGAACAGGGAACGGGGAACAGAGAAAGTGGGGTAAAACAAGATTTGATACACTAATGATAACTTTTACAACATCCTCTCACAGCAATTAATATATGGCTCCTATTATTGGTATTATCATGGGTAGCGATTCCGACTTACCCACTATGAAAGATGCGATCGCAGTTTGTGCCGAATTTGGTATAGAAACTGAAGTGGCGATCGTTTCTGCCCATCGCACCCCAGAACGCATGGTTGAATATGCCCAAACCGCTCACCATAGAGGTATTAAAGTAATTATTGCTGGTGCTGGGGGTGCAGCCCATCTTCCCGGTATGGTAGCATCTTTAACACCATTGCCAGTAATTGGGGTTCCGGTAGCTACCCGTAACTTACAAGGAATTGATTCCTTATATTCTATCGTACAAATGCCCGCCGGTATCCCAGTCGCCACAGTAGCCATAGGGAACGCCAAAAACGCCGGACTGTTAGCGGTGCAAATTCTCGCTACCCACCAACCAGAATTACTTGCTCAGGTTCAAGAGTATCGCCAGAGTCTAGCTGCATCAGTCATGGACAAGCAAGCCAAACTAGAACAGTTGGGTTATCAGCAATATTTAGAACAATCAAGTTAATCTTTAGGTATAATTATAACAGGGTAACAATCATACCCACCAAAGTATAAAGTAGTGGGGTAAAGTATCAATCAAACAACTCAAACCCCCAAAGTGAGGAGTTACATGGTAGGTGATCAGTTATGGTTTTTCAGATCCCTGGGTCTGAGTTTAGGAAGTCTAGCATTTTTAGCTACCGCTAGTCATGCTGGGTTACCTGATATCCCCCCCACGGTCACAGCAACGTCTGAGTTAGGGGTAATTGCTTCAGAACTCACACAGGAGTCTGCACAGATGCTCTTAGTAGACAGTATCGGGACTAAGCAGATAACTCCCGAAAGGTCTGCTGACCAACTACGCCAGGAGTTGAGAGTTACCCCTATTTTTGATGTGATTCAGCGCCGGGTCTATTCCCCTTCCGCCTCAGCTGGAATCCCCACAGCTTTTGGCGCTAATTGGGGGGATATGTTTATCAGTCTTGCTGGGTCAACCTCTGATAACGTCAGACCAGAGGTTGACGGCGGTACATCCCTTGGTTTTGGCCTGGGTAACTCCAGAGAGTCCCTAGGCTTAGAGGTGATTTACAATAACCTGAGTATTAGAAGCTTCGCCCAAAATGGTTCAGTTGATGCCAAAGTACATCGCTCCTTAGTTTCTAACAGTACCACCCAAATAGCAGCAGCTGTGGGATGGAATAACTTTACTAACTATGGTGACGACGCGGGGGGAACATTTCCCTCTAGTGTTTATGGTGTAGTTAGTGCGTATCACCTTTTAACACCCCAAAGCCCTAATAATTCTTTACCTGTCACCCTGTCTTTGGGTCTAGGCGGCGCTCCCTTCTTTTCTAACTCTAATTCCGGCGTTGGGGTAATTGCGGGGGCGGGTATCCAGGTACATCCCCAAGTAGCCGTAAGTTCCGCCTGGAGCGGTCGCGGGTTGAATTTGGGAGCCTCCTTTATTCCTGTGCAGACCGTACCATTGAGTGTGGCGGTGATCTATGGGGATGCTCTAAGTAATACTGAATCTGGCTCACTTCTGGCTGTTGGTATTGGTTACAGTTTTAATTTTTTACAGAGATAGCACTAAACTCATACGTAGATATGCGAGTGTAACTGTAAGTTACACTCGCACGGATATCTATCTGCTAATTATGTTGACCTAGTTAGCAGGTCTGCCATCTCAAAACAGGTAGGCGTAGACCTGCTGTGACAGGTTGCGAGTTTATACCACGCTTAGTCCTCGAACCTGAGCAATCATGTCATCAAAGTCGTTATCACCGCCGCCGGCTATATCTTCAAAGCCGAAGACATTGTTACCCAACAACTGTATCTGGCTGCTGTTTGACACGTTAGTATCTACACCGGTGACAAATAGGTTACTAAAATCATTACTCACTGAGTTGAGGTCACCATTCGCTACTAGGAATGGTAGCAGCACATAGTCTGACAAGTCAAGACTAGAGCTAACTTCAAAGGTACTGCTTAAATTTGTGCTTTGGTTATTGCCAACCCTACCACTCAATAATGCATTGTCACGCACAGCACTTAGATAGGCATTGCGATCGCCCAGTTCAGCGATACTGTCACCAGTTAGTTTATCAACCACAGCCCCTGTAGTTTTGTCCGCCAAGTAGAAGCCCACTAGATTGTCAAAAGCAGCTTCCCGGTACAGGGTAGCATCCACCTTAACAGTGACTGTATCCCCGGTCACAGTCGAAGTGTCCAGGTTGTTGAGGCTAATCGCTTCTAGTTCCTCACCGTTCGCGGACTCAATCTTCTGAGTAAAGATTTTTACAGTCTCTGTATCTCCTGGTCTGCCCAGAACCGATGCAGCAATGTTAAAGCCACCACCACTCAGGGTCAAACCATTAGCTGTAACCTCACCAATCGTTAAGGGGGTAATAGTACCAGTTCCCAGCTGGCGCAATTGGAACGTCGTCACATTACCATCCGCGGAGGAGATATTGATCAGTCCTGACTGGAGATCGTTAAGGATAGAACCAATACCATCAGGTAGGCCAGAGGCATCACCCAGAGTGGTGAGAATACTTTGAGTTCTACCGTCCGCAAACACAACCTCCAGTACCTGAGATGAGGGGCTTGCACCGGTGACAGAGAATCTAAAGACAGTATCAAAGGGTTGCTGTAGAGGTGTTCCGGTGTTCGGGTCGATGATAGTTACAGTACCTGGTTGTCCGGGAGTACCTGGTTGTCCGGGAGTACCTGGTTGTCCGGGAGTACCTGGTTGTCCTGCAGGACCTTGAGGACCTTGGGGACCTTGTGGACCTTGTGCGCCTGGTTGTCCGTCTGGCCCTTGGGGACCTTGAGGACCTTGTGGCCCTTGT
>NZ_JANQDF010000061.1:0-31355 GCF_029891675.1 Anabaenopsis tanganyikae CS-531 | reverse complement strand
GATGTATTTAATCTATCACTACCTCCCGATGCTACTTTATAGTCTCGCACATCTCGTAAACCAATTAATCCTACCGATGAGGGAAAATTTTCTGGACGGTTAGGAAAACCATCTCTTAACTGTCTTAAAACTGATATTAATATTTGATCTTGCAAAGCATCAATTTCATCTATAAATAATACTAAAGGAAGATTTATAGCTTTTGCCCAACCTCTTAAAAAAGCCTTAATTCTGCTTCCTGCTTCTTCCTGTTGCCATTGTTTAGCAGGTGGTTGTAATTCTTTGGGTAAACGAATATTTATTGTATCATACCATGACCCTAAAATTGCTAATTCTGCGGTGGTAGGATCATGATTAAATGCACTTCCTACTTCTACAGATACCATAACTGCCGCATAATTTCCAGTGTCAGTAAGTTGTTTTGCTAGGGATAACATAGCGGTGGTTTTCCCTGTTTGTCGTGGTGCGTGTAGGACAAAATAACTTTCTTGTTCAATTAAAGTTGATAAATCGGGTAAACGACTGGTGGTTGAGATGGTATAGTTTTTTTTAGGGTTACAAGGACCTGCAATATTAAACCAGCGATTGATCATAATTTTGGTAATAGGTGAACTCTTTAAGTTTACACATTAATTATTTGGGAAAATTATGATCTGACATTAGTTTTTATCCTTGAAAGAAGCTATAATAAATTTTAATCTCATTTAATCTCAGTTTTATAGTGATATTTATGCCAGAAGTTACACGGTTTTACGGAATAGAATTAACATTACAAATGAGGATACAAGAAGAAATTAAAGCGATCGCCTTTGGGTAGTAAGCGATCGCTGTCTCCTTCAATATCCGGGGAAAGGACACTTTAATTAATAGCTGCTATATAAAACCTAGACAAAGCTAGACTTTACTTTCTACTTCAAAGGGGGTATGGGAGCGGTTATCCCTGGTGTAGACTTACACGCCTTAGCCAGACGCGATTGTGTTCCAATTAAATTTCTGAAAAAGACTACCACCATCATTGCTTGGTTTTCGCGTCGGCAACAGTCTCAATTCAATACTTGATATCACCCTATTATATTAGGACTTACGCATTGACAGAATCAACCAAATATTATCTATGAGTTTCGGGCATTTTAACCTGATTTCTTGATTATTTTTGAGCGATCGCGAAGCGCTGCTGCAAGCAGTTCGCTACTGATCGGAAGTTAATCGTCAGAAGCCTGGAAAGTGAGTTCTAGGAAGCTTAGTGTGTTTAATTAAAGATTGTGGGCGTGGATTAATAACGCCTTTGCCACAGTTTGATGGTTTTATAGCAACCGCCAGAGGCTAAGGTACGACCATCTGGACTGAAGGCTACTGAACGAACCGACCCTGAATGTCCGGTGAGTGTGGCGATTTCCTGACGTGTGGCGACATCCCACAGTTTGACGGTCTTATCATTACTCCCAGAGGCTAATGTGCGACCATCCGGGCTGAAAGCTACTGAACTAACGTGATATGAATGTCCGGTGAGAGTGGCGATTTCCTCTTGGGTTGCTACATCCCACAGTCGGATGGTTTTATCATTACTCCCAGAAGCTAATGTGCGACCATCCGGGCTGAATGCTACAGACCGAACCCCTTCTGAATGTCCGGTGAGAGTGGCGATTTCCTCTTGGGTTGCTACATCCCACAGTCGGATGGTTTTATCTAAACTCCCAGAAGCTAATGTGCGACCATCTGGGCTGAAGGCTACTGAACGAACCGAATCTGAATTTCTGGTGAGGGTGGCGATTTTCCGACGGGTGGCGATTTTCCACAGTTTGATGGTGTTATCCCTATATGCACCTGCAGAGGCTAAAGTACGACCATCCGGGCTGAAGGCTACTGAACTAACCCCAGAACCTGAATGTCTTCTGAGGGTGGCGATTTCCTCTTGGGTTGCTACATCCCACAGTCGGATGGTTTTATCTGAACTCCCAGAGGCTAAAGTACGACCATCCGGGCTGAAGGCTACTGACTTAACCGAACCTGAATGTCTTCTGAGGGTGGCGATTTCCTCTTGGGTTGCTACATCCCACAGTCGGATGGTTTTATCTAAACTCCCAGAAGCTAATGTGCGACCATCCGGGCTAAATGCTACTGAAAGAACGTAATTTGAATGTCCGGTGAGAGTAGCTATCTCCCGCCATAAAAATGGTTCATAAGCTTTTAAAGCATCAATGACCTGAATAGACTTATTATCTCCAGATCGCAGGAGATTATAAGCGACATCCTTGACATCTGTTGATTCATCTGTAGTTAAAGCTTGGAGAACTAATTTAACCCCATCCTCCCCATAGTTGAGCGCTTGGGATATCGCATTTATCCTCACCTTGGGGTCCGGGTTCTTATACCTCTGCTGCGCCCCTTGGATTCCCCCTAAGACCAGGGCATTTTCTGGAGCGTTACCAGTACCACCTAGTACTACATCAAATTTCCCTGGTTGTGGCTCGTTCATCTTAGGTTACCACTGGTAGTTAATTTAGTCTTGGAGAGATTATATAATGACGTGTTACCCAATACTTGTCAGGTGTAAAGGTAATTGTCAAGAATTATTTAAAGTTTCCATACCAGTAACTTACTGTTAGTTCACCGGTGGTTTACCAGTCTGTCATCACCTGCTAACACTGTGAATGCAACATAAAGGTAATTTCGTTTAATAGCTTATATGCTGCGATCGCACACCTAATAGGCATATCAAAAATACCTTAATTGCATTCAAGTAATTAGGTCTAACTTCTTATGCTAGATAATATAGATTGTCTAGACTAGTGACCTTGTGTTGAGGAGTGCGATCGCCGCCCTTCACTTAAATCTTGCCAAATAGCGACAGATGGAAACTCGCCAATAGCATGGAGTCTGTAAAACAGTGGCGAGGTTTGGCGATATTCCCCACAGCTATATATACAAACCGACTGCAATAACCATTACAGTCGGTTTCCATTAATTCCACTTCCCAGAGGGAAGCGTACGCCTGGAAATGGGCTAATGCATTTCATAGAGAAGATTTGTTTCCATTAATTCCACTTCCCAGAGGGAAGCGTACGTGCACCTGCGACGAGTTAAAAGAAAATGTTGAATACGTTTCCATTAATTCCACTTCCCAGAGGGAAGCGTACCCTTCTTTCTACTTGCTGTGCTCTCATTCTTCCTCGTGTTTCCATTAATTCCACTTCCCAGAGGGAAGCGTACTGCGGATTTAGCCGTGCGTTGTTAAGTTTAACGTTTGATGAGTTTCCATTAATTCCACTTCCCAGAGGGAAGCGTACTCCACTGCTTCCAGTTCTGGACTGGAAGGTACAAAGTTTCCATTAATTCCACTTCCCAGAGGGAAGCGTACTAGTGGAGAAAATGAGGTCATCTTCACAGTTGACAGGGAGTTTCCATTAATTCCACTTCCCAGAGGGAAGCGTACAGCGACTGTTGTTACATTAAACGCTACTATTTACGAGTTTCCATTAATTCCACTTCCCAGAGGGAAGCGTACCTGTTAGAAGAGAGAAGCTCGTGGCGCAAGCCATAGGTTTCCATTAATTCCACTTCCCAGAGGGAAGCGTACAAAATATTCACCCGTTTAGGGTTTGAATATCTGACTGGTTTCCATTAATTCCACTTCCCAGAGGGAAGCGTACGGGAGGTAACGCTACCGGCGGAAAAACCACTGCCATGTTTCCATTAATTCCACTTCCCAGAGGGAAGCGTACAATTATAATTAACGGACACATATATCTGCAATGGATGTTTCCATTAATTCCACTTCCCAGAGGGAAGCGTACAATAGCACTGAGAGAAGACCCTAGGTATTATTTCATGTTTCCATTAATTCCACTTCCCAGAGGGAAGCGTACGTATTGCCTTCATGCAGCGCGGTAGCTTGTCTTCTGTGTTTCCATTAATTCCACTTCCCAGAGGGAAGCGTACAAAATCCTCAGTTGTTATCGGACTTTGGCTTTTTGTTAAGTTTCCATTAATTCCACTTCCCAGAGGGAAGCGTACTAAACTACTTTACACAGAAGTGCTGAAAAGGAATGGCGTTTCCATTAATTCCACTTCCCAGAGGGAAGCGTACTCAATAGGATTACAAATTTCTCTTTCCTTCTATACGTTTCCATTAATTCCACTTCCCAGAGGGAAGCGTACGATAAAGAGTGGTTAGTAACAATTAATCAAGAATAAAAAAGTTTCCATTAATTCCACTTCCCAGAGGGAAGCGTACAACCAGACCAAGCTCTATGGCTTGCGCCACGAGCTTTGTTTCCATTAATTCCACTTCCCAGAGGGAAGCGTACCCTTACATTTTAAACACAGTCCCAGTAAGAAGTCTAGAGGCACTTTCCGAGGTTCAAGAAACTTAACGCCTGAAATGGACTTTAGCATACTAACAGAACTCCTGAAACCCTTACATAGCAAGCAACCGAGGTTCTATACATTAAAATCACTATTTCAGCTATTTTGATTGAACCTCTGTAATAGTTAACTGGTGCATTAAAACAGTATTTAGGCGATCGCTCTGCTGTAATCCACATATCCCTATCTCTTCGTAATGTGAGGGGTTAATACTACCCTAAAATTTTCATATTCTCAAAAATCTATCTTTAGATAGATGACAAGATTACCTAAATAGTATTACTGAGAGTAAACAAAATAAATATGTTATTTATTATATCCAGAGCATGGTATTATAAATTTCATCTATTTAAACTTTTGCTGTTTCTTCTTATAAGTACACATACCGTTAAATATTCAACTAACCATCAAAGGTAAAATCCATGGAATTAATAGGACTACCTAAAGCTATAGCCTTAACAACACTGACATTCACCCTCAGTGCTACTCCCACTTGGGGTCAAACCAATCAAAACCAGGCGTTAACTATAAAAAATTCCCAAGTAGTTAGTCAAAGACCCCCAATACTTTACAGTCAAAGTCAGTCTAATCGCGATTTAGCCGAAACTTACCTCATGCGCGGTATTGATTACTATGACCAGGGGAAATGGGAATTAGCACTGGTTGATTATAACCAAGCTATTAAACTTAATCCTAATTTAGCTCTAGCTTATATTGGTCGCGGCGCTGTTTACCTTGAGCTAGGACATATCAACAAAGCCAGGGAAAACTTCCAAAGAGCAGCGCAATTATACCGCGAGCAAGGTAATAGAGTTGAATATCAACTAACTATCAAGGTTTTAAACTCACTGTAGCTGCAAAGATGCCTGAAAGTAAGCAATGAACAGGTTTTAGTATCCACACTATTTCAGTTATTTTGATTGAACTTCCCCACCCCTAACTTTATAATTTTCTGGAAAGTGAGTTCTAGGAAGGTTAATTTAATTAATTAAATAATCTGGGTGTGGATTAATAACGCCTTTGCCACAGTTTGATACCATCCCTACCCTCAGAAGCTAAGGTTTTACCATCCGGGCTGAAGGCTACTGAACTAACCCCATATGAATGTCCGGTGAGTGTGGCGATTTCCGTTTGGGTTGCTACATCCCAAAGAATTTAGCCCCCTTTTTAAAGGCGGTAGCTACCCTTTACGCATTTAACCTTAAACGCTTTCTCAAAAGAATTTAGCCCCCCTTTTTAAGGGGGGGTTGGGGGGATCAATCAGAATGTGATTAGTTGAACGACACATAATAAACAGTCACAACTACCTACAATCCCTATCAGGGATTCAAACTGCTAACTATGTGCGATCGCCTAAACAACAACCATGCCCTAATCACCAGGGTATTTAACAAAAAACTGGAGAAAAACAAATAATCTTTAATTAAATATAATTTGTTTAACCTCCACTCATTCTTTCATATTCTTGAAGAAATGTCAAGGAGAATTTCACACTAGCCCACCTATTGACTAGGTGGGGATTTTACACTTAGTCACAATTACTGATAATCCCTGTTAAAATTAAACATTCAAATACTAACTACCCTAGATCACTATCTAGATTCTCTCCTCACAACTACTTATAACCCCTCTCACCACAAAAATGATATATTTTCTTATTTTCTCAAATTCACAACCCCAAAAATGATATATTTTCTCATTCTATTCTCCTTATCCTATCTAGTCACAATCATTTAAAATTTCTATCAAAATTTCCATCAACCCAAATCTTAACAGTGATAAAATTTACAATTACCTATCAATCCCTCTCAGTGAAAATAACTAGGGCGAAAAAAAAAGTTTTTTTTTCGCTTCCTGTCGTCATCACCCACCATACCTAACAGTGATTCAAAAAATTACACCATCCTACTCCATATATACCCCTAGAGTAAACTTATCCATAATCCCTATTAGCGATGCCAAACTTTTACAACCCGTCCCTGAAGTTGTTTTCCTAGCCAAGGTGTATTACTAGAGAGCGTATACAGATTCTGCGGTTCAACCTTCCAGGTTTCCTGCGGGTCAAATAGAATCAGTTCCGCCTTAGCACCGGTGGTAATTGTACTGGGTTGCTGTTGTAAACATTCCGCTGGGTGAGTGCTGAGAGCGCCCCATAATTCTAAAGCCGTAAATTTACCAGTTGCGACTAAATTCTGCCAGAGTAGGGGTAATGCTAACTCGTAACCCATCGCCCCTGGAGGTGACGAGGCAAAGGCTTGCATTTTTTCCTCATAGGTATAAGGTGCATGGTCTATGGCGATCGCATCTATGACACCATTTTTCACCCCCCCCCGTAAAGCCTCTACATCACTGGGGTTACCTAAAGGAGGTTCCAACCTTAGACTAGTATTATAACTGGCTATTGCCGTCGTGTCAAGCAATAAGTGCATCCAAGTAGTGCTAGCGGTGATGGGTAAACCCCCAGCCTTAGCGGTGGCGATGAGTTCCACACTGCGAGCGGTAGACACCCGCATAATGTGTACTGGTGTAGCTGTAGCGGCGACCAATTCTAACAAAGCAGCCAGGGCGGTAGTTTCCGCGCTCGCTGGTACAGGGGGTAAACCGAAACGCAGAGCCGCGACACCTTCGCGCATCACCCCATGACCCGATAATAGGCGATCGCCAGGGGAAAAAGCCACCGGTTTACCCCAGGGTTGGAGATACTCCAGGACTCGCTGTACAAACCCTAAATTATCCCAAGGCTGACCATCTGTAAAACCCACGACCCCCGCAGCAGCTAAATCTGCTAATTCCGTCAATTGCTTCCCCGCTAAATCTAGGCTGATAGCTCCCCAAACGTAAACTTGAGGGTGTAACTTTAACTCCCCCTCCTGTTTCCGGGAGTGGGCGTGAGGGGGTGGGGTTTGCTGCAACTGTGTTACCATAGCCGGATGGTCAACAACTGGAGATGTATCTGGGAGAATAGTAATTCTGGTAAACCCTCCCGCAGATGCAGCTTGTAACATAGATGACAGCGTTTCTCGCTGTTCAAATCCCGGTTGACTACAGTGACTATACAAATCTACTAATCCTGTGCCCAGAATTAATCCCTGACAATCTTGAATAGTACTGTCAGCGGGAATATCAGAAATATCCGGGGCGATCGCGGCGACCTTACCATCAGCTATGAGTACATCAGCTATCTCCTCAGATTTTAAATTAGGATTAATTACCCTTACTTTTTTTAGCAGTTCTGTCATAAAAATATGGTTGTAAGCGGAAAAATCAGCAGCTTCAGCCCTGAGAGGGAGGCCAATTGGTGGTTTTAACCACCATGGTCTTTTCTGGTCAAAAGACTTGTTTTTTACAAAGCGCCAGCCGCAGTTTTATCTAGTACCCCTCCACTTAAGTGGCTGGTAATATTCATTGCTTGTAGCACTGGCAACCCATCCAGACCAGATGGATAGTCAATTACACTTACAGCGCCATTACCTTGGCGGAAGTTCCAGAAATTATCAGCCGATAAACCGAGAACGTGACACAGCAAAGTTTTATTAGTAGCATCGTGGGCTACCACCAAACCGGTTTTGAGTTGTTTTGTGAGTGCATCTTGTATAATTCCTTGCCAAGATGCCACACTCCGCTGCCAAACTTGCTCTAGGTTTTCCCCTTTTGGCATTTGTACCTGGGCGGGTACTAGTCGCCAGCGCTGCAATTCTCCAGGGAATTCTTGCTCTATCTCTGTTTCTAATTTACCTTCCCACAATCCGTGACTGATTTCTCTCAAACCATCTTGTAACTCTAAGTTTATACTAGGATGGTGGTTCAATATCAATTCTGCGGTTTCCTTGGGGCGGAGCATAGAGCTACTAACAGCAAAATCAATCACCACATCTTTGAGAAATTCTCCGGCGATTTGGGCCTGTTGTCTACCATTATCATTGAGGGGGATATCTATTTGCCCTTGGAATCTAGTTTGGCGATTCCATTCCGTCTCCCCATGACGTACCAACAACAAACGGACTCCCTGATGTCCCGGTCGCAAAGAGGGTAAAGTTTCCCCTAAGTGTTGGGTCTGATTCAGAGATTCTAATTGCACCGGTTCCCCTAAACCACCAGCAAAATTCAGGACGCTAATACAACAGTTAGATTGCTGTAAGCTATGGTAACGACTGGGGGAAATACCCAAAGCTGTACTAATCAAAGCCCGATTAATGCCATTATGGGCGACTATGAGGATAGTTTCACCTTGATGACGGGGTAGAATTTCCTGCCAAAATAACCGCGCTTGTTCATAGATAGCTAAGACAGGAAAATGTTCCGTTGTCCCATCCTTGACCAACATCCGCAATTCATGGGGGCGTTGTTTCCAGGTGCAGTAGTCCTCAGTAAACTTTTCCTTGACATCAGCACTGAGCATTTCTGCCCACAAAGGTAGATCAATTTCCATCAGGTTATCAGCAACTTGGGGAGTTACAGACCTTGTAGACTCCGTTACCAACTCACTGTATATAATCTCAGCTGTTTTCTTAGCCCGCTGGAGAGGACTAGTATAAATAGCACTAAAAGGAATATTACTGAGGGCTTTTCCTACCTTACTAGCATCTGCACACCCTTTCTCTGTTAATCTTGACACGTCAGTACGTCCTTGGATGCGGCGCTCGATGTTATAGCTGCTTTGTCCATGGCGCACAATGATGACACGGGTCATCGGTTTTGCCCTCCTGTATTTCAAGGAATAATTCTACAACGATTGCTCTTCAATTGAGCATTTTGGCAGACAGATTCACACCTAGGGGTGAATCAAATTTGGCGCAAGTCATGTAGATTTCAAGGTGAATACCTGAGAAGTTATATCAATCATGCTTCATAAAACTGTAATTCTCCTACTGCTGCTGATTTCTGCTCATAGCTATTCAAAATCAGATCAATTTCTAGAGCGAGGTTCAGGTAGGTGAGAACCCACAATTCCCCACCAGAGTAGATACCCGGAATTTCTGGTTGGAAATTCCGGGATCTGAAACTGTAGTTATGCAAGCATGAATAGTGCTAACCTTGACTTTCGCGAAAGGCTAAAAATTGCGCCTGGTTAATTCGCCCACACTGATACAGTGTTTCTGTAATTTCCGCCAGTGTAAACACAGAATGAGCTTGATAACCATGATCTAGTAATCTCGCCTTTACACCTTGTTCATGGTCAATCAAGACTATAATATCCCTAACATTCAATCCTGCTGATTTTAACTTTTCGGCACCTTCCATCACACTTTTGCCCGTGATCAGAATATCATCAACCACCGCCACAGTTTCACCAGGATCAAAATTCCCCTCAATTAACCTGCGGGTTCCGTGTGCTTTCACTTCCTTGCGCGGGAAAATTAGGGGACAATGTAAACGCAAAGATAAACCCGTAGCAGTGGGTAAAGAACCGTAGGGAATACCTGCTAATCTGTCAAACTCAAGAGAATTTAAAATTTTCTCATAAGCAGTGAGAACCTGATTAAAAACCTGGGGATTGGAAATAATTTTCCGTAAGTCAATGTAGTAAGGAAAAGTGGCTCCCGATGCTTGTACAAAACTACCAAACATGATGCACCCGACATCATAAAGTTTTAAAATCAAGTCTTGTTGGGGGTGGAGATTGACAACAGAAACATCAGGTAACCACACAGCACAGGTAGAAGTTTCCGAGAAAATTTCACTTTTAGCTTGATTAATCTCTGCACGTAAGGACTGGATATGATCAGCTAATTTGGGTTGACTGAACATATCTTGAGGAACAGGAATCAATAACCCATCACCGTGACTATTTAACCCAGCTGCTAAAATTTCCTTGATATTGATATTACTTCCCCCAGCCCAAATACTCCGGGCCATAATCAACCTTTCCGGCGCAACTGACCGAATCCGAGCTAAAATCTCAGGGTTTGTCGTCCCCACCTCCAAACCTAATTGTTCTGGAGTTCCCCAATTCCTAGACTCCTTGACTACCTGTAAATATAGAGGTAATTCTTCTGTGGGATATTTTTGTAAAGCTTCTGCTCCCGCATTAGAAGTGCAGCATAAAATAAATACCGCTTGATCAAGGTAAACTAAAAACGGTGCTACATGGTCTTGTCCTGTATAAGGACTCAGAGTCACAGCATCCACATTCAATTGTGTAAATACCCTGCGAGCAAACACACTGCTGGTATTTAAATCACTATGTTTAGCATCTAAGATAATGGGGATATGACTAGGAATAGCTGCTAAAGTTTTTTCTAGCAGTTCTAAACCTGGAACACCCAAGGCTTCATAAAATCCTAAAGTTGGTTTATAAGCACAGACAAAATCAGCAGTTTCGCGGATAATCGATTCTAACCAATTATGTAAATCAGCAATGATATCCTCAGATTTATAATCTGCTGGTAGGAGTTCTGGATTTGGATCAAGACCTACAAATAGTAAACTTTGATTTTGGAATATACTAGCTTGTAATTTATCAAAAAAGTTCATTTTTATAGTTACCCTGGGTTGTATGGTTTAAAAAACCCTATCTTATAGCACCAGTCGGCTCAATCCCACTCCATCAAAATACAGCCCTAGCTTACCTATACCTATGATGGTCTTTTTTGTGCCTATGGCTTACGTTACGTGATGCTATTGTGCGTGAAAAATCATAAGATTAGTCACTAGGATAGCAAGTTTAAAGAGGGTGAGATAATCATTGGAAAAACTATTAAGGATAGCCAAAATCATTGATATCTGTACCGAGCGCATTGGCAAATTAACCAGTGGACTGGTGCTAGTCATGGTCATACTTGGCGCATGGAATGTTTTAGGGCGATACTTAGGGCGGTTGATTGGCATTAATTTAACTTCTAATGCTTACATAGAAGCCCAATGGTATATTTTTGATTTAATTTTCCTCTGGGGTGCAGGTTACGCCTTAAAGCATAATGAACACGTCCGGGTGGATGTGTTTTACAACAATTGGACTCACCGGCAGAAAGCACTAGCAGATTTACTGGGGACAGTGTTATTTTTAATTCCATTTTCTCTGATGGTGATATTTTTTTCTTGGGGTAGTATCCTGGCTTCCTGGGAAATTTGGGAAACATCCCCAGACCCTGATGGTTTACCCCGCTACCCCATCAAAACCATGATTATTGTCTCCTTTGTATTGTTGATTGTTCAGGGAATTTCTCAGGTAATTAAAAACTTGGCCATTCTTCAAGGTAGAGTCGATAGCGATCGCCATATCCCCGGAGGAAAATCATGACACTAGATTATGAATGGCTAGGGCCTGCTATGTTTGCGGGGGCTTTGGTGCTGTTATCCCTGGGATATCCCGTAGCTTTTTCTCTGGGTGGCGTATCAATCATATTTGGCATAGTGGGAATTGCCCTGGGTGTATTTGACCCGATATTTTTAACTGCCATGCCACAGCGGATTTTTGGCATCATGGCTAATTATACCCTGTTAGCTATCCCTTACTTTATCTTTATGGGGTCAATGCTGGAAAAATCTGGCATAGCTGAGAACCTGTTAGAAACTATGGGGATTGTATTAGGACGGTTACGGGGGGGACTGGCTTTAGCTGTGGTGTTAGTGGGGGCGCTGTTGGCAGCAACTACTGGTGTGGTGGCAGCAACGGTGGTGGCTATGGGGTTAATTTCCCTACCCATTATGCTGCGTTATGGGTATAATAAAGAATTAGCCACTGGTGTAATTGCGGCATCGGGTACTCTGGGGCAAATTATCCCCCCTAGTGTGGTGTTGGTGGTGCTGGGTGACCAGTTAGGGGTTTCTGTGGGTGATTTATTTATCGGTTCCTTGATTCCCGGTTTAATGATGTCCGGTGCTTTTGCTTTACATGTGCTGATTGTGGCATTTTTAAAGCCAGATTTAGCCCCAGCTTTACCGGCGGAGGTGCGCAACATTGGTGGTAAAGCCTTGGGAAAACGGATATTTCAGGTCATGCTACCGCCGTTAGTTCTGATTTTCTTGGTATTGGGTAGTATCTTTTTTGGCTTTGCTACCCCTACAGAAGCCGGTGCTGTAGGTTGTCTAGGTGCGATCGCACTTGCTGCTGCTAACGGTCAGCTAAATTTACCATCTGTGGCTCAGGTTTGCGATGCCACTTTAAAAATTACCACCATGGTGATTTTTATCCTATTGGGTTCCACAGCCTTTAGTCTAGTGTTCCGGGGTTTGAATGGGGATCAATTTATGTTTGATCTCCTAGCTAATCTTCCCGGTGGGACTACGGGGTTTTTGATTGTCAGCATGGTAACAGTATTTATTCTCGGCTTTTTTATTGACTTTTTCGAGATTGCTTTTATTGTTGTCCCCCTATTTGTCCCCGTAGCTCAACAGTTAGGTATTGATTTGATTTGGTACGGTGTGATTTTAGGCGCAAATCTGCAAACTTCCTTTCTCACACCGCCCTTCGGTTTTGCATTGTTCTATCTGCGTGGTGTCGCCCCCCCAGAAGTCACCACATCTGATATTTATCGGGGCGCTATCCCCTTTATTTTGCTGCAAATGCTAGTTTTGGTGTTAATAATTGCTTTTCCGGGGATTGTCAGTTTTTTACCGAATTTAGGAAGTTAATTGATCAACTCATTGAGAAATTAGCATAACTCAATTCATTGACACGGTTCCAGTCAAAAACTTGCTGACGGAACCCTTTCCACTGTTGGTAAACTTCCTTAAAGGTGCTGTCCTGACTAGCATTTTCTTCTAGGAACTCAAAGGACGCTGTTTGAGATGCTTGCATAATTTCCCGACTGAAGGGAACTAATTTAGTCCCCCCCGCGGTCAGTCTGGTTAATGCTTGGCCATTTAAAGCGTCATACTCAGAGAGCATATTCACGTTGGCTTCATAAGCTGCTGTCTTGAGGATGGCTTGGTATTCCGGGGGTAATTTATTCCAAGCAGTACGGTTAACTAAAACATCTAATGTCGGTCCTGGTTCCCACCAACCAGGATAATAGTAAAATTGGGCAGCTTTGTGTAAACCCAGTTTTTCATCATCGTAGGGACCGACCCACTCAGCTGCATCAATTGCGCCCCGATCCAGTGCTAAGAAAATTTCGCCTCCTGGTAATACTTGCACATTTACACCCATGCGAGCTATGACTTGGCCACCGATTCCGGGAATACGCATTTTTAAACCTTGGAAGTCAGCCACAGTGTTAATTTGTCGTTTAAACCATCCCCCCATTTGCGCCCCAGTGTTACCAGCGGGAAAGTTAATGATGTTGAAGTCACTATAAATTTTTTGCATGGCTTCTAGTCCCCCCCCATGATACAGCCAGGAATTCTGTTGTTGGGCGTTGAGGCCGAAGGGTACAGTAGTAGCAAAGGCTAAAGCTAGGTTCTTTCCGGTATAATAATAACTACCTGTATGCCCACATTCTACTGTTCCCGCTTGCACCGCGTCCATAACTTGTAACCCCGGTACTACCTCCCCCGCAGCAAAGGGTGTAATGGTGAAACGTCCGTTGGTCATTTCTCTGACTCGCTTGGCAATTGTATCTGCACCGCTAAATATACCTAGAGATTTCGGCCAGCTGGTGGCCATCCGCCACCTGATATTGGGCTGACTGGTTTGGATGTTGGCAGCAGTTTCGGTACGACCACATGCCGCTAATGTTACCGCAGTTCCTGCGGCGATCGCAGCTGTGTTGAGAATTTGGCGACGTTTAATCATGCTTGGTAAATTTATCAGCGCTAATTGGTGGGTTATCCGTAATTTACCAGTTTTTTACAATCTAGCTGCACGTAAAGCCGCACCAATTAGCCCTACTTCTTGGTTAAGAATAATATGCACCGGTATATCTTCCAAGATGGAACGCATCCGCCCTTTTTGGCTGAAGTTTAACAGAAAATTGCCGTTTTTCAGGAGGGGGAGAATTTTGGGCGCGATTCCACCTGCAATATATAAACCACCATAGGGGAGTAATTTTAGGGACAGATTACCCGCTTCAGCGCCGTAAATATCCACAAATAATTTTAGGGCTTCCACCGACAGGCGATCGCTCCCTTGGACTGCTGCGCCGCCGATGGCCGCCCCCGGATCAACGCTTTTTTCCATCTGTCCGGCTTCTCTTTCCCAGGTTCTGACAATTTCCGCAATTTCTGGTGATTCGCTGTATACTTGGCGATCGCGTAAAAATTGGTAAATTGCCACTATCCCCTGTCCGGAAACCACCCTTTCTACAGACACCCGTTGAATATCATGTTTATCCAGTAGATATTTCAACAGCTGAAATTCTAGCTCATTGCGGGGGGCAAAATCCCCGTGTCCACCTTCTGAGGGAAACACCTGATAATAGTTCCCCTGTTTAATTAAAAACCCTTGTCCTAAACCAGTACCAGCACCAATAACAGCAATGGGTGCTTCTTGTTTGTGTTTCCCAACTTGCAAGGTTAGCAGGTCTTTTTTACTTAATCCGAAAATACCGTAACCCACAGCGGCAAAATCGTTAATTAAGCACATAGAATCAATGCCTAATTCTTGTTTTAACCGGGGGGTATCGAGAAACCAAGTTAAGTTAGTCAGCTTGGCTGTATTATCTACCACTGGTCCGGCGATCGCAAAACAAGCTTTTTGGGGTGTGGGGGTATGAAGCTCAAGGAGGAACTGCTGGACTAAGGGGACTAAATCGGGAAAATCTCCACTAGGGTAAGTTTTCTGTGCAATGGTATGTAAATTTACAGCCTCCACCAACCGCAAAATAGTTTTAGTGCCGCCAATATCTCCTGCTAGTAACAAAGTCATAGAATTGAGGATGGGAATTAATTAATTTGTCTGTGCAGTCAAAAATCCTCATTCAGGATTTGAGCAAATCGAACCACTTCCGATACTTTTTTGCTAACATTCATTAACAAATACACTCTTTAAGAGAGGGCGTATCAACTAATGCACGAAGGAAAATCCTCTATATCCATCAAGTGGGAAGTATCTCCTTTTAGTTCTAGCAACCATTCAGGTCCCTGGCGCAGGATTTTCACTAAGGAACATAAAGAAGCCGTGACTTCTGTTTTAGCAATGTCCCCTACTAACCCCATTGCAGCACCCTGTACAGATGCACTATGTCCTACCAGCAAGATATTTTCAGGATAGCATTCACTAGCCAACAATTGGGCAGTTTTTCCACAACGCTCTTGTACTTGTACCTCAGTTTCTGGATATTCAGCGCTGACAACTGGTGTATAATCAGAATCTATTCTGGGGAATAGTGCCTTTAACTCAGAAATTGAGTGTATTTCCGGTGCTTCTGTCATCCAGTGGGGATTTAACCACTCACTCAAACCTGTTTCTAGTTTAATCCCTAAATTTAAAACTTCTGCCACGGCGTTGGCTGTTTGTACAGTGCGCATAAATGGGGAAGCGAAAATATGAGTAATGGTTTCTGTTTGCAGACGTTGAGCTAACTGCTGAGTTTGTACTATACCATCTTCAGACAAAGGCGGGTCATAACGTCTGACTGCTGTGAGAAACCACTCAGGGTGAACGAAATCCAGACGGTTAGCGTGTCTGGCTATCCAAACTATTTGATTCATAAAACCATTTCATCGCCAGTTTCCTAGATCACCTAGCCCGTGAATTGTACCATGAAGCGGCGGTCAATCCAGTCTTTCCCACACCAGAAA
This sequence comes from Anabaenopsis tanganyikae CS-531, assembly GCF_029891675.1. Taxonomy (NCBI): domain Bacteria; kingdom Bacillati; phylum Cyanobacteriota; class Cyanophyceae; order Nostocales; family Nodulariaceae; genus Anabaenopsis; species Anabaenopsis tanganyikae. The sequence continues at coordinate 15,368 of NZ_JANQDF010000061.1, read as the reverse complement.
ACCCAGTGAGGGGATGAAGTCAAAGCGCCTCTAGTGGCGATCGCTCGTTTGTCCCCAGTCCCGATTAAACTTAAATATTCTGGCTGTGGTCTATAGACTTTCAAAGATTTACCTGATAATATTCTTTGTAAATTCTCAAACAATGGTTTACCCTGGCGTACCGCAAATACTCCAGCTTTAGGACAGGGATGATTTACCATCGTCGCAATATCCCCCGCAGCAAATACCTCTGGGTGAGTTTGACTTTGTAAGGTATCTCCTACTAAAATAAATCCTTGCTCATCTGTACCTAGTCCTGTCGTTCTTATCCATGGGGGTGCGGATGCTTGGGTTACCCAAAATACTTTTTGCGACTCTACCAATAACCCCGATACACATTTTACCTGCAACATTTCTGGTGTTTCCCCATTGCTGTGTTGGGGTGCAATTTCCGCCACGGTTTCCCCTAGATGTAAATTTATCCCCCGTTGAGTGACAATCTGCTGCAATTGACCTTGCACTGATTGGGGATAATTGGGTAACAGTTGCTCCTGACGCCCAAATAAATGAATTGTCAAACCCTGATTTTGTGATCTAATTCTCTGGAGGTGAGTTTGCATGGATAGTACTAACTCTACACCCCCCGCACCACAACCGACAACAGCTATACTTACGGGTTGCTCAGGGTTTTTAGCTACACGTTCTAATAGTCCATACCAATGTTCTAACAATTTTGGTACTGGTTTAGCAGCAATAGCATATTCTGCAGCACCTGGTACAGATATTGTAGCTGGGGTGCTGCCAATGTCAATAGATAGGATATCAAAGTTCACCGGTAGACCTGTAGCACAAATAACTGTGTGGTTTTTCAAGTCTAGTCCCACCGCTCTATCAATATATAACTGTGCGTGAGCAAGGTTAGTCAATTTTTCTAAGTTGATGTGACACTGTTTATAGGTATAAAATCCTGCAATATGACCAGGTAACATACCGGAGTAAGGTGTATTTACATCTGGGGTAATTAATGTTAACTTAACTCCTGGTAAAGGATGTTGGGCAACCTTTTTCAAAACGATAGCATGGCTGTGACCACCACCAATTAATACTAAGTGTTTCTTGGGCATTTTTCCCTACTCCAATCTTGAGACTTTACTCCCGGTTGGGGATATTGCGATCGCCTCTGATCACCTCTGATCACCTGGACAATATCCCCGACTTCCATAGTGGGTCAACCGTTAACAATCATAGTTGACGGTTGACTGGGAAGAGGTGTGACCATCAACAGCCATTAACCGGGGAATTTATTCCCCGTCTAATAGCAAAAGTCCACTAAAAGTGGACTGGTAGGTTACATATAATACTCTAAGCGATGATTGTTCACCTTATTTATCATGTTATATTTAACACCCATTCGGATTTATCCGACTTTAGCTTATGGCTAACGCCACGCTATCGCTATCAGACAGGGGTTTATAACCCCTGGCTCCCGGTTGTCGTAGCTCTTAAACCCTGACCCGTCACCCGTCAACGGTCATCTATATTAAGGTGCTAAACTGGGTTAAATCCCTGGTAGCATTAGAGGCGATCGCACCTTCAGTCCCGATTAATTGCGTTGCTGCTGGGTTGGTATCCATACCGTAAAAATTGAACCAATGGCTACAGTAGATTCCACTTCAATTCGACCGCGATGGAGTTCTACCAGTTGTTTAGTTAAGGCTAAACCGAGTCCTGTACCTTCGTAGCGCCGGCGATAGGGTGTATCTAATTGCTGAAATTTTTCAAACATCACTGGTAATTGTTCTTCAGGAATACCAATTCCAGTGTCTTCAATTTGAAAGACAGCCATATCATCTTCTACCCAGATCCGCAAGGTAACACTGCCACCTCCTGGGGTAAACTTAATCGCATTGGTTAATAAATTCCAGAGAATTTGTTCTACTCGCTGTACATCAGCAGTAAACAGATCCCGTTGGGGGTCGATTTGTAAATCCAGTTGAAGATTAACCTGTTGGTTATCAGCTTTTTCTAATAGTGACTCTAGGGAATTTTTGGCGGTATGGGTTAGGGAAAATTCCGTAATATTTAATACAGTTTTTCCCGCTTCAATTTGGGATAAATCCAGGATGTCATTAATTAGCTCTAATAAATGTTCTCCACTGTCATGGATGGTTTGCAGGTAATCTCGTTGACGTTGACTCAGTTCTCCGAGAGGCCAACGTAACAAAGTGGAAGACATCCCAATCACATAGGTTAAAGGCGTGAGTAATTCGTGACTGATGGTAGCCAGAAATTCGCTTCTGAGGCGACTAGCAGCTTCTGCAGCTAGTAAAGCCTCCCGTAGGGCTTTTGTCCGCTCAATTACTCGTTGTTCTAAACTTTGTTTTTCTTGGGTAAGGGTGCGGGTAGCTTTTTGTAAAGATTGCATCAACTCAGCTTGATGAATAGCAATGGCTAATTGTTCCGCTATGGAAGTGAGTAAACTTTGATCACTTTCGCTCCACTCCCGTGGGGTATGACATTGATGAGCAATCAATAGACCCCACAGATTTTGCTCAAATATAATTGGTGCTACCAACTTAGCCCTAACTTGGCATTTTCGTAATAAATTCAATAAACATTCTTCTGTGACATAAGTTTTTTCCACGTCGTCAATTACTAAGGTAAATCCTTGGCGATACTTTGCTAAACAGGTGGAGTTCTTAGACCAGCAGTCGTTTTCTTGATAAGACAACACCGATGAAATCGCACCTTCAGCCCTCTCCTCATAGACAATACAACCCCCCATCTCTCCTGGGGGTAGGTTTTCATCTATGGTTATGCCATGTAAGCTATCAGTTTTGACACTCAAACCCTGAAATTTATATATTACTAATCGATCCAGTGCCAGAAATTCCCGTACCATACCGATCGCCGTGGCCATAATCACTGGTAAATCTAAGCTTTTGCGAATCTGGGTGGTCACCTGATTTAACAGTCGCTCTTGCAAAATCTGTTTTTTTAAGGCATCTTCCACAGGCTGACAAGTATAAACTTGAGGAATGGCTACGCATCCCGGGCTATCAGCAGGGGTTAAAGGATCTATAATCTTCTGGGATGACCCTGTGCCGATATACTCTAATAACAACAGTGTAAATTTAGTTTGGGTCTGAGCATCATTAGGTCTGACAAGCTCTCGATAGCGTTCCAGATTTTGGTGTGTGTCAGAATTTCCCTCAAACAAGTCTCGTACCTGGGAGACAAATAAAGCGATCGCCTCAGAATTAAATGTCAAACTGCTATTGTATGCGGCGCAATTCCCCCCATCCCCCGGTGCTAAAGTTCCCACCAAAAGGGCGCTAAACTCCTGAGAAATCAACAGCGTAAACCTTTGATTGCGCCACTCTTGGGGTAAAGAAATCCTGACTAATACAGACTCAGTAAGTACCAGTGCAGCACTTCCGACGACTTGAGCCATCTGCTGTAACAATTCCCCCAGCTGATTATATACAACTAAAGGCAAGTTTCGAGAAAAACTCAAATCAGGAGAACTAAGCATTTTTAATGGTCTGGTAATAATTTACGTGGCGGAAGACAGTGTAAAATCTCTTGTAGAGTGCGTCAGATATGAAAAATCTGTTTATTGATGGCATTCATGCACTTCTTGGCATCCTATTAATATGTCATGTAATAACTTGCACGGGCGAAAACAGTGTTATATTCAACAGTTTAAGGGGGTAATACAAGATTATGCATCGTATCAGCGCCACACCGGGGGGATGGAATCAGTCCGCAGGGTTAGTTTTGATCGAACAATCTCCCGCTCCTTTTGTATTCATTACCGCCGCTGATACCGACATTCAAACCCTAGCAGTAGCAGTGACTCAATTACCACCAAACTTCCCAGCCATCAGGGTTGCTAGTCTGTTGCAGTTACAGCAAGAAATAACTATAGATTCCTATGCTGAGGAAGTTTTAGAATCTGCCCAAGTGATTATTTTGCGTCTGTTAGGAGGACGTTCTTATTGGGCATATGGTTTAGGAGTGGTGCAAGAAATTGTACAACGTCAAGGTACAACTCTGATTGTAATGCCTGGTGACGACGGTCTAGACCCAGAATTAATTTCCCAATCTACTTTGCCTTTAAGTGTTATTAATCAAGTATTACAATATTTCCGAGAAGGCGGAGTAGAAAATATTGTTAACGCTCTAAAATTTATCTGTGATACCTGTCTTCATACTTCTTTCCAAGCCTCACCACCAAAAGGAGTTCCCCGTGTTGGGTTATATAACTGGGGAATGGCGACTAGGAAATCAGCAATACCTAAAGTGGGCATTCTTTTCTACCGCGCTCATTATCTATCTGGTAATACTAAAGTAATTGATGCCTTGTGTACAGCCCTGGCAAAACGTAATTTACAACCTGTACCAGTGTTTGTTTCCTCATTGCGTGATCCTGATGTTCAAGGAGAATTAAGTGAGTTTTTCCAGCCTAAAGATACAGACCAAATAGGAGTACTACTAAATACTACGAGCTTTTCTCTGGCGCGGTTGGAAGCAGAAGCACCCCAGCTAGACCTTTGGCAAAAATTGAATGTCCCAGTCTTACAAGTTATCCTCAGTGGTGGTGGAGTGGAGCAGTGGGAATCACAATTACAAGGACTTTCCCCCCGGGATATAGCCATGAATGTGGCGCTACCAGAGGTAGATGGGCGGATTATTACCCGCGCGGTTTCTTTTAAAACCGTACAAAAGCGCCATCCTGACTTAGAAACAGATGTGATGGTTTATGAACCAGTGAGCGATCGCATTGAGTTTGTGGCCCAACTAGCAGCCAACTGGGTAAACCTGCGCTCCCAGCCTCCCCAAAAGCGCCGTATTGCCCTGATTTTGGCAAATTACCCCAATCGCAACGGCAGATTAGCTAATGGCGTAGGATTGGACACACCAGCCAGTTGTGTAGAAATAATTAAGGCTTTACAAAATGGGGGTTATGTGGTAGAGAATCCCCCCAGAAATGGAGATGAATTAATCGACATTCTGACTAGTGGGGTAACTAATGACCCGGAAGGTAGAGATTTTCGCCCTGTGCTGCAAAGTGTTGACCGTGACGATTATCAAAAGTATTTTGCTAGTTTACCCACAACTGTACAGCAAGAAATTACTCAAAGATGGGGATGTGCTGACTCTTTCCCCATTCCAGGAATCCAACTGGGTAACATATTTGTAGGGATTCAACCACCACGGGGTTATGATATTGACCCCAGTTTGAATTATCATGCACCGGATTTAGTACCCACTCATGCTTATTTAGCCTTTTATTATTGGGTGAGGGAAATTTTCAGCGCGGATGCAGTGGTTCATGTGGGGAAACATGGCAATTTAGAATGGTTACCCGGTAAAAGTGTCGCCTTATCCAGTCATTGTTATCCCGAAGTAGCTTTCGGACCACTTCCCCATTTTTACCCCTTCATTGTCAATGACCCAGGGGAGGGTTCTCAAGCTAAACGTCGGGCCCAAGCGGTGATTTTAGACCACCTCACTCCCCCCATGACCAGAGCAGAACTTTATGGCGCACTACAACAGTTAGAAAACTTGGTAGATGAATATTATGAGGCGGAAAGTTTAGATCCTGGGCGCTTACCGTCAATTCGCGATCGCATTCGGGAATTAGTTATCCAAGAAAATCTCCACCAAGAGCTAGGTATTGCCATAGAAAGCGATATTTTAAAGTTTGAATCAGTAATTTTAAACTTCATCGGTGGCTATCTGTGTGAACTCAAAGAAGCGCAAATTCGCGACGGTTTACATATTTTCGGTCAATGTCCCCAAGGGCGACAACTGCGAGATTTAATAGTGGCGATCGCCCGTATCCCTAACCGTTACTCCCTAGGTATCACCCGTCACCTAGCCACAGAGTGGGGACTAGAGTTTGACCCCCTAACCACGGATTTTCACACTCAGTTATCAGAAATTGATCAGCAAATTTTACACAACATCACCCCAAAAACCTGTCGCACCGTCGGCGACGCAGTAGAAGTTCTGGAAATACACGCCGCCCAATTAGTAGAACAACTCCTGAATACTCTCCCCCGCTCATCCCCCCATCTTGACTGGATTAAAACTAAACTCATCCCCGCCTTAGAACAAACCAAAGACGAAATCACCAACTTACTCCAGGGACTCAATGGTAAGTATATCCCCAGCGCCCCCTCAGGCGCACCCACCCGGGGAAGACCAGAAGTTTTACCCACCGGGAGAAACTTTTATTCTGTGGATATTCGCGCCATTCCCACAGAAAGCGCTTGGGATGTGGGGAGAAAAGCCGCTGAAAATCTGATTGAATGTTACACCCAAGAAAACGGCGAGTATCCCCAAACCTTGGGTTTATCCTTGTGGGGTACTGCAACCATGCGCACCGGGGGCGATGATATCGCCGAAGCCCTAGCTTTAATGGGAGTGCGTCCTGTTTGGGACAGTGCGGCGCGGCGTGTAGTAGACTTTGAAATCTTACCCTTGAGCATTTTGGGTCGTCCCCGTGTTGATGTTACCTTGCGGATTTCGGGATTTTTTCGGGATGCTTTCCCCAATTTAATTGACTTATTCGAGCAAGCTGTAATCGCAGTGGCCGCACTCAATGAACCCCAAGACTTTAACCCCCTGGCGGCACGAGTCAGCCAAGATACTCAGTTTTGGATGCAACAAGGCTTAACAGTGGAATCAGCGAGAGTGCGATCGCAATACCGGGTTTTTGGTTCTCAACCCGGTGCCTATGGTGCCGGTCTCCAAGGGCTGATGACATCACAAAACTGGATAGATGAGCAAGACTTAGCCCGTGCTTATATAAACTGGAGTTGCTACGCTTACACCAGTGGTAGTTCCCCCGATAGTCAAGGGGAATTAGTGGGTATTTCGGCACCAGAAGCCTTTGAGCAACGCCTAACACAAATGCAAATTGTTTTACACAATCAAGATAACCGGGAACACGACTTACTCGACTCTGATGATTATTACCAATTTCAAGGCGGTTTAACAGCAGCCGTGCGATCGCTACAAGGAAACAACCCGCAAACCTACTTTGGTGATCATTCTCATCCCGCTCAACCAAAAGTGCGCACCCTCAAAGCCGAAATTGCCCGGGTGTATCGTTCCCGTGTAGTTAACCCCAAATGGATTTCCGGAATGATGCGCCATGGTTACAAAGGTGCCTTTGAAATGGCGGCGACGGTAGATTATTTATTTGCCTATGATGCCACAGCCCAATGTGTCGAAGACCATATGTATGAGGGTGTGACACAAGCATATTTACTAGACCCTATAGTTTGTGAATTTATCCAGGATAAAAATCCTTGGGCAATGCGTGATATTGCCGATAAATTATTAGAAGCGCACCAGCGAGGTTTATGGCAGGATGTAAACAGCAAGACATTAGATAAGTTGCGAAATCTCGTACATCAAGCAGAAGCAACCATCGAAGAAAAATAAATCAGGAGATATCACATGGACAATCTTGCATATTTATATTTAGCCAATACCTATGAAAACAGTGCATCCAGTGAATTAGCATCCTTGAGTGTCTTATTCAAGAAAGCATCTGCCCCCGACTGGAAACGCCTTTCTGGTGGAGCCTGGAAGCACTTGTTACCCTTAGCTGTGGCTATATCTATTCTTAGTTCTATCAGCAGTGCTTTCGCACTACAACGAGGTGATCAAGGTCCTTCGGTAGCCAACCTCCAAAGACAATTGCAACAAGCTGGCTTTTACCGAGAGCAGATCACACAAGTCTATGATTTTTCCACAGAAGATGCTGTACGGCGTTTTCAATCATCTCAAGGTTTAGTAGTTGATGGGGTTCTGGGAGTAGAGACACGGCAAAAATTAGAAACCTCGCTGAGAAAACCAGTAAATCCCCAACCCTCCACACCAACTATTACCAGCACCGTAGTACCCACCATCAACAGTCATGTAGAATCTATTCCCCCGCTGACCACTGCTAGTACACCGTTTGAGACAGTAAAAACCTCAACACCGCAACCACAAAAAGTTACAACTGCGAAAACTCCCACTCAACGCCGTCATCCCCAGTTGCTCCACAGAGGTGATCAAGGCGAAGATGTCAGGGTTTTACAAGAAAGGCTGCGAGTTGCAGGTTTCTATTCTGGTAAAGCCACCGGGGTCTTTGGTCCGGTTACTGAAGAAGCTGTCAAACAATTCCAAACAGCTTCTAAATTAGATGCTGATGGCATTGTTGGCCCGTCCACAATCAAAAAATTGCCCCCTGTGGGCGTTGGTGGCGCAACAACAACCCCTCCCACACCCAGACAAACAGCTAATCCAGACAATCTCAGAATGGGTAATCGGGGTCAAGCCGTCAGACTGCTTCAAGAACATTTGATCGCGGCCGGATATCTAACCGCAACACCAACCGGGTATTTTGGTTCCCAGACTGATGATGCTGTGCGTAGGTTTCAAGCCGCTAATCACTTAGCTGTCAGTGGAATTGCTGGACCGACTACTAGAGCTAAGTTATATAGCTTAATTAACACCGGCCGCCAGGGTGATTTCAGTGTCTTGGAAATTCAAAGGCGACTACAAGCACAGGGTTTCTATCGAGGTGATCTCAACGGCGTTATGTCCGATGAGACTAAACGCGCTCTTCAGCAAGCAAAAACATTTTACGGCATCAATGTAAGTAATCTCACTAGCGGAAAACTTTAGGCTCTATGGCTACAAAGGCATCAGAGACCGTTGGCACTGAGGACAGACTGCATGAATTGTCATTTGACAGTCTAGCAGGTGGAATCCCTCTTTTTGAGCCGTTTTTGCACCTATTTTTAAAATCGAGTCGTTTTTAAACTCGATAGTCGCGTTACATTTAACACAAATTAAATGGTGGTGATGATGGGGGGAGGGTTGGTTAATTTCATAATGCTTATGTCCTTCTCCCAGTTCTAGTTCCCGCAAAATCCCCATCCGTGCCATCAATTTCAACGTCCGATAGACTGTTGAAAGGCTGATTCCCTGACCCTCAGTCTCCAGTCGATGATAAAGATCCTCAGCGCTGAGATGTTCACCTTGGGGAAGTTCTTGGAAAATGTGTAAAATCGTCTCCCGTTGGGGTGTTAAACGCCAACCTCTATCATTTAGTTCTGCCTTGAGCGAAGAAGATGTGTAAACAGTCATATTAATTCTTTTCTCAACAAAGCCTATTAGTTGAGAATATAACAAATTCTGGGATTAAGCAATAAATATTTCTTCTTGCTAAATATTATAGTATTTCCCATGCTCGTGAGGTACAATTTTTTTAGTTTGAGGGAACACCGGAACACCGGAACAGGGAATTGGTGTATACTTCATGAGCCTGAAAAAGGCTATATCAATAAATTAGTGAAAAAAAACCCTGGTAAATCTATGGAACCTCCGCCACCCTAAGCCATGACTAGGAGAAAGCCAATGGTAGATTTGTTTGGTTGTGGAACCTAGGCGGTTCCAGATTTGAACCTAACTTAAGGACTCTAAATAATCCCGGATAAAGTTGCGTCGTTTCGGTTGGCGCAGCTTTTGCAAAGCTTTGGATTCTATTTGACGTACTCTTTCTCTAGATAAGTCCAGAGCGCGGCCAATTTCGGCTAGGGAGTAAGGATGACCATCCGCTAAACCAAACCGCATCAGTATTACATCACGTTCACGGCTAGTTAAATCTGCTAACAGAGTATGCAAGTCTCTTTGTAAAGATTCTCGCACTAACATTTCTTCGGGGGTAATCCCGTCGGTTTCCAATAATTCCCCTAATTCGGTGTCTTTATCTTTGCCTACCTTCGTCTCCATGGACACGGAACGTGGTACTTTAAGTAACACTTCCCTGACTTGGTTTGGTGTCATTTCTAACTCAATGGCTAGGTCTTCTAAGGTGGCTGTACGACCTTTTTCTTGAGAAATTTTCCGTTGTGCTTTTTTGATTTTGTTCAGCTTTTCTGTAATATGAACAGGTAAGCGAATTGTGCGGCTATAAGTGGCGATCGCCCGTGTAATTCCCTGACGAATCCACCAATAAGCATATGTACTAAAGCGATATCCCTTAGTGGGGTCAAATTTCTCGACCGCTCTTTCTAAGCCTAAAGTTCCCTCTTGGACTAAATCCAATAATTCTAAGCCCCGATTTTGATACTTTTTCGCCACGGACACTACCAAGCGCAAATTAGCCTTGATCATGTGTTCCTTAGCTTGGAGTCCTTGGGATTTGATTTGTTCTAGCTCTTCTACTGTTAACTCAGCAATTTCTGCCCAGCGGCGTTTGCCATTTGCTAAAGTAGGTTTGAGATCCAATAGATTCATCCCCGCACTACTAGCCCACCTTTCCAAAGATGGGCGGTGTCCTAGTTCAGATGTCAGACGCTCCTGAACCTCAATTAACTTGAGAAATGGCACAATCACTTGATCCCCTTGCTGTGCCGCATTAGTTAGTACAGTCCGCATCCGCAAGTAGCGTTGAACTTTTTGGGCTTCTGAAACTTCTTGATCCCGCCCCAGAAGCTGTACTCGCCCAATTTCCTGAAGATATAAACGTACTAGGTCTGTACTCCGACGGTTAGTACTCCCTTCCAAGTGAGCATGGTCTGTTGCTGCTACTTGCAACTCTTGGATATCATCAGCCGATAACTCATCATCAATAGTCAGTTCTGTATTCAAACTCTCGACAGACTTCTGAGTGTAGGAAGCCTCATCTGCATAAAAAGATATTGCTGGCATATGGCTAGTCTCAATGGCTCCAGGTAACAATAGATAATGGCGCAACTAATGAACTGGTGCTATTGCGTGATTCAACATGAACTAATCTGGTAGAGGTTTTAGTTAAGCTTCTGAGCCAGAAAACACACTGATATTTTTCACACTGTTACCGATGTATCGGTTGAGCGTTTCAATTGAACCAATAGCTATTCAAATCTATATCTAGGCTTTAAATAAACATGGAATATTTTAGTGAGGGTTTTAACACAGGATATTTATATGGCTGATGCCACAATACGCTATCAGGCTGATGTTGGTAACTTGTAAAACTTGTTTTACAAGTTGGTAACTTGTAAAACATATGTTTACCATCGCTATAGTGATATATACATCGGGGTGAAAGAATATCCTGACGATTTTATGATTTTTTTTTCTAGGGATTATTCAGGTTCACACTACTCGTAATACTTTGTCATCCTACGCAGGATTAACAGTTGTACTCTGGCTTAATATCTCGTAGCATTAGTTCCTCCAAAGCTTGTCGCGGTGTGACTTCACCTTGCAGCAAGGCATAAACTTGTTCGGTAATGGGGATAGCAATACTGTGCTCCTGGGCTCGTTTGATTAAGACTTGACAAGTATTCACACCTTCGGCTGTTCCTGGTAAATTTGCCAGAACTTCTACTAGTGTTTTACCCCCAGCCATCTGGTAACCAACTTGGTAATTACGACTGAGGGGACTGTTACAAGTCGCTAACAAATCTCCTAGACCTGATAAACCATAAAATGTTTCCGTCTTTGCACCCCAATTTTGGCCAATGCGAACCATTTCCGTCAGTCCACGGGTGACTAAGGCGGCTTTGGCGTTGGTTCCTAGATGCAAGCCATCACATACACCAGCAGCGATCGCCATAATATTTTTTAATGTTCCCCCTAGTTCCACACCGATGGGGTCAGGATTGGTATATACCCGGAAACAACTAGAAGAAAATACCTGTTGCACCAATTGAGCCGCTTTCTGGTTCTTGCTGGCCACTACTGTTGCTGCTGGTAGTGATTGGCGAATTTCCGCCGATAAATTTGGCCCCGACAAAACAACTACTGGATGGTCAGGGAATGCTCCTTGCCAAATTTGCGAGGGGGTACAGGTAGTTTGGGGATCTAGTCCTTTGGTAGCTGTGACAAAAATTGTTTTGGCTGACAGGGGGAGGAATTCCATTTGAGACACTATTTCACTCACCCCTGTCATGGAGATAGCCGACAAGATGATGTCAGCATTTTGTAAAACTGCTGATAAACTTACTTTTCCCCCACGTGACCAGATACGCACCTCATGGCCGTTGTCCGTGGCTAAGTTGGCTAAGGCCATAGCCCAAGCACCAGCACCCAGTATACCTATGGTAGTTTTTTGCACCACTTTTAACAATCATTGACAATTACTTAAAGACTCTGTACCGACCTGACGCGGGTAGCGTTGCATTAGTTCTCTGACTTGCTCTGCATGATATGAGCTTCTTGTCAAGGGTGAAGAAACAACTTGTAAAAATCCGATTTCCTCACCGAAGACCTGCCAAGCTGCAAATTGTTCTGGGCTGATAAAGTCATTAACTTGCAAGTGTTTTTGACTGGGTTGGAGATATTGCCCAATGGTCAAAATGTCACAATCTACACTGCGTAAATCTGCCATGACTTGGCGGACTTCCCCATCAGTTTCACCCAGACCCACCATAATCCCAGATTTGGTGTATACTTGAGGCGCTATTTGCCGCGATCGCCCCAATAATTCTAAACTCCGTCGGTAGTTTCCCTGGGGACGTACCCGGCGATATAACCGCTCTACGGTTTCTGTGTTGTGGTTGAGTACCTCTGGGGAGGCTTGTAAAATCACTTCTAAAGCCTTCCAATTACCGCACAAGTCAGGAATTAACACCTCAATTGTAGTTTGAGGTGAGAGTTCCCGCACCGCTTGAATACACAGCACAAACTGAGAAGCACCACCATCAGGTAAATCATCACGGTTGACCGAAGTAATCACCACATGATTTAGTTTCATCCGCTCCACAGCTGCTGCTAGTCGTCCTGGTTCTGTGGGGTCTAGAGGTTGGGGTTTTTTCTCAAAGTCAATATCACAGTAAGGACAGGCGCGGGTACAAGCCGGACCCATAATTAAAAATGTGGCTGTACCAGCTTGAAAGCACTCACCAATATTAGGACATGACGCTTCTTCACAAACTGTGTTAAGCGCTAAATCCCGCAAAATTTCTTTAACGTTACCAACGCGCTGCCATTGAGGCGCTTTTACTCGCAACCAGTCTGGTTTAACAGTCACAATCTGCCCTTATGAAGTTATACAAATCTCATCCTAGCAAACGGTAGCTTAATGAGTTAGGGTAAGATATTGATTATATATCAACAAAGTTGTACTATTATGATATAATCGTATCTTGTATGTCGTGGCGGGATGTAGCGCAGCTTGGTAGCGCACTTCGTTCGGGACGAAGGGGCCGCTGGTTCGAATCCAGTCATCCCGATGTACATTAACTTAATTTTAATTGTCCGCGTTGACCAACTACCTAGTCATCACGGTGTATTGGCGTTCAAAACTATTACAATCATAACTTTTATAGCCTTTTTCAGGCTCATGAAGTACACACCTATTCCCTGTTCCCTGTTCGGTGTGTTCCCTCAAACTAAAAAAAATTGTACCTCACGAGCATAGGAAATCCTATATTGATTTCTATTGCTTCAGTTAGGAAAAATCCCAAACGAAGTGCGCCTTTCACCCCACCTAAATTCGAGTAGATGACTTGAATCTGGCCGCCCTAAACCTGGAAATGCAGCAGCACCTATGAACTCCAGCACCCATGACCATGATTTTTATGCTTGGACACAAGAACAAGTAAACCTGTTAAAAACAGGACAACTTGATCAAGTCGATTGGCAAAATATTGTCGAAGAAATAGAAGACATAGGACGCTCAGAAAAACGACAAATAGAAAGTAGATTATAAATTTTAATTATACACCTTTTAAAATGGCAATTTCAGCCCAGCTTACGCTCTCGCAGTTGGCAATTAACCATTAAAGAGCAACGGCTGCGTTTAGAAAAACTCCTGGAAAAAAACCCTAGTCTTCAACCTCATCTCACTGCAGCCATAGAAGATGTTTATCCTCTAGCTACCATTAGCGCCGAAAGAGAAACGGGATTATCATCATTTCCCCAAACCTGTCCCTACAAACTCACAGAGATTTTATCCCCTGAATTTTTACCACAGTAAATTATAGAGATATCCCAGACTTCTCAGAGGATGCTTGTCAAGTATTAAACAGGTAATTTTTATCTTAGGGAACAGGGAACAGGGAATAGGGAACAGGGAATAGGGAACACACCGAAACAATAAAATCCAGTCCCCTTTCCCCTATAAAGGGAAAGGTGAGGGAGGGGTAAAACAATATTTGATACACTAATCATACCTTTTAAAACATCCTCTCACATTCATTTTATGCAGTAGCCATGAATCTGAATAGAAGTCGGGGATATGAGACTCAGGAAAGGGAGGATGATCTTTAAGTTTGACTTAAACCGAATCAGTAGAGGTGGTTTAAGTAGACCTAAAAAAGTTCTTTTATGGACTCTTGAGAAATACCCGCGTCTTCAGACAGGGGAAGCTTCATTGATTGTATAATATTGCCCGGAGTAATTTAATCACCACTGGAGAATCCACGATGAATCAGCGCCCAGAACCAGTCCAGTTTGATGTAGTCTTAGTTGGTACTGGTAATGCTCCCGAATTAGTAGCGGTGTTGGGGAGAATCCAGGGTCTGCTGAGGGATTATAGTAGTCCTGACCCCAAAACAAGGGTAAAAGCCATATCCCAAGCACTGCAGTATGGCGATGAGGGGGTTAATTTACTTCTCCAAGCTTTAAGCACAGATGAATCAGCAGATGTAAAAGATGCAGCCTATAATCTGCTAGTGTCTAAGTATGGAAAATTAATTGAGATTATTCAGGCTTTAAAAACTTATAAATCACGAAAATCAATATCTTCATGGCAGTTGCAGTATACCACTGCACATACAGATGCGGTTAACTCAGTAGCCTTCAGCCCCGATGGTCGCACCTTAGCCTCCGGCAGCGATGATCACACCATCAAACTGTGGGATGTGACCACCGGGCTGGAAATCGCCACCCTGACTGGACATTCAGATGTGGTTAGTTCAGTAGCCTTCAGCCCCGATGGTTGTACCTTAGCCTCTAGTAGTTATGATAACACCATCAAACTGTGGGATGTGACCACCGGGAGGGAAACCGCCTCCCTCACAGATGGGTTTGTTTCAGTAGCCTTCAGCCCCGATGGTCGCACCTTAGCTTCTGGTAGTTGGGATAATATCACACTGTGGGACATGGTAACCGGGAGGGAAATCGCCTCCCTCACAGATGGGTTTGGTTCAGTAGCCTTCAGCCCCGATGGTCGCACCTTAGCCTCTAGTAGTTATGATCACACCATCAAACTGTGGGATGTGGCCACCGGGAGGGAAATCGCCTCCCTCAATGGACATTCAGATGAGGTTAACTCAGTAGCCTTCAGCCCCGATGGTCGCACCTTAGCCTCTAGTAGTTATGATCACACCATCAAACTGTGGGATGTGGTAACCCAGCGGCGAATCGCCTCCCTCATCGGACAT
>NZ_JANQDF010000060.1:0-67917 GCF_029891675.1 Anabaenopsis tanganyikae CS-531 | reverse complement strand
CCCCGCCAAGCGTCTAAAATGGCTAATTCGGCAATATCTGGTTTATCTGGAAAAGCCGCCCCCACCTCTACAGATACCATGACGGCGGTGTACTTACCACTGGCTGTTAATTCCTGTGCTAGGGTGAGCATGGCAGTAGTTTTACCGGTTTGTCTGGGTGCATGGATGACAAAGTAATTGCGCTGTTCAATCAGGCGTTTTAACTCTGGTAAGCGTTCACTGGTGGGTAGGGTATAGTGTATATCCGGTTGACAAGGGCCAGCGGTGTTAAACCATTTAGTCATAAAAGTTTAAGTATAGGTTGATTTGATTATAACTGTGATGACGGTTGACTGTTGACTGTTGACTGGGATAGATGACTAGGCTATCCGCTTCATAGAGAATTGGTATTAAACCTCAGAGTTTTCTGCCACCTAGGTACACAAGTAAAGGTAAAATTAAGAATCTATCTTGAAATCACCGCATCTATAAGCCCCATGTATTGCGATTACCTGGTACAAATTCTGACTGCTCGTGTGTATGATGTTGCCCAGGAAACCCCCCTGGAATATGCCCCTAATCTCTCAAAACGACTGAATAATAATCTCTTGCTGAAGCGGGAAGATATGCAGTCAGTGTTTTCTTTTAAGCTGCGGGGTGCTTATAACAAGATGGTAAATCTGACACCAGAACGGCTAGCTCAAGGTGTAATTGCCGCATCTGCGGGTAATCATGCTCAGGGTGTGGCTTTGGCTGCTAGTCGGTTAGGTGCGCGAGCAATTATTGTCATGCCGGTGACTACCCCCCAAGTTAAAGTAGATGCGGTGAAAGCTAGGGGGGGAGAGGTGGTATTATATGGTAATACCTATGATGATGCCTACGCTTATGCTCGTGAGTTGGAGGCAGAAAAAGGATTGACTTTTATTCATCCCTTTGATGATCCTGAGGTGATTGCTGGACAGGGGACAATTGGGATGGAGATTTTACGGCAATACCAGCAACCCATCCATGCAATTTTTGTGGCTATTGGTGGCGGTGGTTTGATTTCGGGAATTGCTGCTTATGTTAAACGATTGCGTCCGGAAATTAAAATCATCGGTGTTGAACCTGTGGATGCTGACGCTATGTCACAATCGCTGAAGGCGGGACATCGTGTCCGTTTACCCCAGGTGGGTTTATTTGCTGATGGGGTGGCGGTACGAGAAGTGGGTGCAGAAACCTTTCGTTTATGTCAGAATTATGTAGATGAAGTTATTTTAGTAGATACAGATGATACCTGTGCTGCGATTAAAGATGTGTTTGAAGATACACGTTCAATTTTAGAGCCGGCGGGTGCATTAGCGATCGCAGCTGCTAAAGCCTACGCTGAACGAGAACAAATTCAGGGAAAAACCTTGATTGCTGTAGCTTGCGGTGCTAATATGAACTTTGACCGTCTGCGGTTTGTGGCGGAACGGGCCGAATTTGGCGAACGTCGTGAGGCTATTTTTGCAGTAGCTATTCCCGAAGAACAGGGCAGTCTGCGGAAATTTTGTCAATGTATAGGCGATCGCAATCTGACTGAATTTAATTATCGCATAGCCGACGAAAAAGAAGCCCATATTTTTGTCGGTGTACAAATCCAAAACCGTGCTGATGCAGTCAAAATGGTAGAAACCTTTGAAACTTACGGTTTTAAAACCATTGACTTAACCGATGATGAACTGACAAAATTACACCTGCGCCACATGGTGGGTGGACATTCTCCCCTAGCTCATAATGAATTACTCTACCGGTTTGAATTTCCCGAACGTCCCGGCGCTTTAATGAAATTTGTCGGTTCTATGAGTCCTAACTGGAACATTAGTATGTTCCACTACCGTAACAATGGGGCAGATTACGGGCGAATTGTGGTAGGAATGCAAGTACCTCCCCAGGAAATGCAGGAATGGCAAGCATTTTTAGATACCCTTGGTTATCGTTATTGGGATGAAAGCCAGAATCTGGCGTATAAACTGTTTTTGGGGTAGCTCCCTGTCTACCCCAAATATAAGACAATTTTAGGCTTTTAATTCCGCGTGTTCTTCAAAGATAAAATGTTCATCTCGTCCCTTGATACTGTCGTCTGGCCATTTCACCCAATAATGTCTTTCTTCCAAACGAGCATCTAAAAAGGGATATTCCCCCGGAACAATATTTTCTAAAGTTTCTGGGAGTAAGTCTGAGGATTGATCTGTGGAAGGTTTGAGGATGGTTGGCTGTTTAATGATTAACGTACCAGGTAAACAGGTATCCTCTGGGGGAGGTGGAGGAGCATCTTTACCCACTAAGCCAACTTTGATCGCTTCGGCCATTTTTTCGGCATCAAACAGATCCATATCGGCTTTGGAATCAATAAAGCAACATTCTACTAGAATCGCCGGCATGGAAGTATTCCTGATGACAAAAAAAGCGGGTTTGCTTTTAACTCCTCTGTCCTTAAATCCTAGTTTGACAATTTCATTGAGCACTCTGCGAGCAATAGCTTGGGAAGCATTGCTAATGGCGAAAACTTCTGAACCTCTGGGAGCATTTGTAGGAGAAAACGCGTTGAAATGTATAGACACAAAGATGTCTACTTGATTGGCGTTAGCTTTATTAACTCGTTGACGAAGAGAATCACTTGATGAGGTGGCGGTGCTAGGAGTGCAATTGATCACACTGTGACCCAATGCAGTTAATTTTTGCATCAGGCGAGTGCCTACATCTTTAGTTAGGACATCCTCTCTTTTTATACCTACTGCACCAGTATCACGGGGAGGGCAGTTGTGTCCTATGTCAATTCCAAATTTCATACGAGGATTTCCTTAAAGGCTAATCAATCACGGTTTATTGACACTCTCCGGGCTGAATCCCCGGAGATTCTTGGTTCAACGAGTGCACTTAGATTAGACACCTTGCGGTACTTAACCCAGAGGTGGTTCTCTCCTAAGCGCGTTAACTTTCCGAGTGCTCCTCGGTAGTTGGATTACTCCAAGAATTTGTTTGACTTAAATTCGCTTGTAGGCTTACTAGTATATGTAAATTTTTATCATACATATATTTTGAAGCCGGCCTTATACTTATAGCCATTAAGATGACTTATGTCATCTATCTAAAGATAGATATTAGATAAATATTTTTCGTATCTAGGGTTACTATTTGATAGGGTAGGGTGGGGTAAACCATAAAAAACTCAGTACACAGGTAACACAGGATAATCAATCGATCGCCTTTTCGGTGTTCTCCTCCATAATGAATTGTGATAGCCATAGAAGTTTAGAAACGGTAAATATGCACAGCAGCGAAAAACTATCTCTCCCCCTGATGGGTTGCGGCACTTGGGCATGGGGTAATCAACTACTCTGGGGATATAATCAAAGCATGGATGGACAGTTACAAGCTGTGTTTAACCTGTGTGTGAGCAGTGGTGTAACTTTGTTTGATACAGGTGATTCCTACGGAACTGGAAGATTAAACGGACGCAGTGAGTCACTCCTGGGACGATTTACCAAAGAATATCAAGGTGCAAATCAAGAGCATATCTGCATTGCGACCAAGTTGGCGGCTTATCCTTGGAGATGGACAAGTCAATCAATGGTCAAAGCTTGTCAGTCATCGGCTCAACGCTTGGGTAAAAATGTTGATTTAGTGCAGATGCACTGGTCTACAGCTAATTATGCACCTTGGCAAGAATCAGGTTTGTTAGATGGTTTAGCTGATTTATACGCACAAGGATTAGTTAAGGGGGTGGGCTTATCTAATTATGGACCCAGACGTTTACAATTTGTACATCAAAAATTTGCGGCGCGGGGCGTTCCCATTAAGACTTTACAAGTCCAGTATTCTCTACTATCTACCTATCCGGTGACTGAATTAGGTCTCAAAGATGTTTGTGATCAATTGGGGATAAAATTAATCGCCTATAGTCCTTTAGCATTGGGGATATTAACTGGAAAATATACAGAAACTGGGAATTTACCCCCTGGTATCCGGGGTTTATTATTCAGACAACTATTACCAGGAGTGCGATCGCTGGTGGAATGTTTGCGGGAAGTGGCAAAATCTAGAAATAAAACTATGTCTCAAGTAGCAATTAACTGGTGTATTTGTAAGGGAACCATTCCCATCCCCGGTGCGAAAAGTGTGGAACAAGCACAGGAGAATATTGGTGCTTTAGGATGGCGGTTAGACTCTGGCGAAATTACCGCATTAGATCAAGCTGCAGCCAGTACAGATAAAAAAATGGTACAAAATATATTTCAAACACGGTAAAAATACTGGTAGAGACGCAGGTAATCACATCTCTACCCACAGGCTTAATTTTGGAATCTATGATTTACCCTCAGCTATCGCTATCAGGAAAAACCCATTGAGGTGGTTCCATGATTTTCTTGCGCAGGCGTTCTTCTGCGATCGCCAGCATTTGGTCTAAGGAAGTTTCTTGAATAAATTTGCTTGTGGCTTCTCTAAATTCGATATTGGGGCAATTATCCCCTAAAACGCAGCCGTTAACGCAGGCTTCGGCACAATTGATTTTTTGTTCCATAGTGAATTCCTCTCTAGTGAAAATATATGATCTCAAACTCTTGCTACTCTAAGAGCATATATATATATACAATTTTTTGCTAAAAAGGGCGCTTATGTCGGAACTCTTAGCTATTACTGGAACCATCGCCGCCATCGCTACGGCTGTGGTTCCCCAACAAGGTAGCGTTACTATTGTACGGGTATCTGGTTCCCAAGCAATGGCGATCGCTCAAACTCTATTTTACGCTCCTGGGGGTCAGGTTTGGGAGAGTCACCGCATCCTTTACGGTTATATTCGTCATCCCCAGACCCAACAATTAGTAGATGAAGCTTTATTATTAATCATGGCAGCACCCCGTTCTTATACTCGTGAGGATGTGGTAGAATTCCATTGTCATGGTGGTATGATTACAGTGCAGCAAGTCTTACAACTGTGTTTAGAACAGGGTGCTAGACTGGCTCACCCAGGAGAATTTACTCTCCGGGCTTTTTTAAATGGACGACTAGATTTAACCCAAGCTGAAAGTATAGCAGATTTGGTGGGAGCGCGATCGCCCCAAGCTGCTCAAACTGCTTTAGCTGGTTTACAGGGAAAATTGGCTCATCCCATCCGACAGTTACGCGCTGACTGTTTAGATATTCTGGCAGAAATTGAAGCCAGGATTGACTTTGAGGAAGACCTACCCCCCCTGGATGATAAAGGCATCATATCACAGATTAATCAAATTGCTGCCGAAATTAGTAAATTATTAGCCACTAAAGATCAAGGTGAACTGCTGCGAACAGGTTTAAAAGTGGCGATTGTGGGACGACCAAATGTCGGTAAGTCCAGCTTATTAAATGCTTGGAGTCAGAGCGATCGCGCTATTGTCACTGATTTACCAGGTACTACCAGGGATGTAGTGGAGTCCCAGCTAGTGGTGGGGGGGATACCTGTACAAGTCCTGGATACAGCTGGAATTAGGGAAACCGTAGACCAAGTAGAAAAAATTGGTGTAGAGCGATCGCGTCGTGCTGCTAGTGCTGCTGATTTGGTATTATTCACCATTGATGCTGCTGCGGGATGGACTGAGAATGATGAGGAAATTTACCAACAAGTAAAAGACCGTCCCTTGATTTTAGTGGTTAATAAAATTGACTTAGTAGAAAATACATCTATTGTATCTAGTAAATATCCTGATAATGTTGAGGAAATTGTTACCACATCAGCGGCTAAAAATCAAGGAATTGATGCTTTAGAAACAGCCATTTTAAAGATAGTTCAAACCGGAAAAATACAAGCTGCTAATTTAGATTTAGCCATCAACCAACGACAAGCCGCAGCTTTAACTAAAGCTAAAATATCTTTAGAACAAGTACAAATGACAATAGCTGCACAATTACCCCTAGATTTTTGGACAATCGACTTACGAGGCGCAATTCAAGCATTAGGAGAAATTACCGGAGAGCAAGTTACAGAATCTGTATTGGATAGAATTTTTAGTAAATTCTGTATTGGTAAGTAAATCTTATGGTGTGGGTAGATTACCCCCTTTTACCCTACAGATTTAATCCCAGATAATCCTGAGAAAGTTACCACAGATAAACACAAATGGGGTAAAATACATTATGTTAATCCTCCATTCATCAAGATGAAATAAATGGCTTTTGGAAATTATCTTAATGCTGCTAATGCCTTAATTGTTGGTGCTAGTCAGGGGATAGGTTTGGGTTTTGTGAAAAATTTATTGGAAGATAGTAGAATCAAAAAAATTTATGCAGCCTATCGTCAAAGAGAAACAGCAGGGGAATTAATCGCTTTACAAAACGAATATCCTGATAAATTAACTTGTTTATCTATGGATATTACCCAAGAGTCCCAAATTGTCGCAGTTATCCAACACATCAAAGCCGAAGTCAACCGGTTACACTTAGTAATTAACTGTGTCGGAATATTACACGACGACACCTTACAACCAGAAAAAAGTTTAAAACAAATCAATTCAGAAAATTTACTACGCTACTTCCAAGTTAATAGTATTGGTTCTATTCTACTGGCTAAACACCTGTTACCCTTATTCCGCCATCCTGAACCCAGCGTTTTTGCGAGTATTTCTGCTAAATTAGCTAGTATTGGCGACAACCAACTGGGTGGTTGGTATGGTTATCGTGCTTCTAAAACCGCACTGAATATGTTTATGCGGACAGCAGCAATTGAGTATGGGAGAAGTTCCCCTAAAACGCTATTAGTTACTTTACATCCTGGGACAACAGATACAAGTCTATCCCGTCCATTTCAAACAAATGTCACCAAAGACAAGTTATTCTCTGTAGAACGTACGGTTAAGCAACTCTTACAGGTGATTTCACAACTGGAAGAAGGCGACAGCGGTCAATTTTTCTCTTGGGATGGAAGTAGGTTACCTTGGTAGCTGAAATTAACTGACGCTGAGGAAAACCCATGAAATTTTTTATTCCCGCTGCTAATGACCATACCAGAGCGGAAGATGTTTATCACAAGATTGCTCAATTCGCCCAAGCTCCAATTACTCAAAAGCGGATTTGGAAGTTAAGCTGGGTTGAGAACGGTGTCAAGATGGAATCTGAGGTGGGTAGACCTTTACCATTTCCATATCTCACCGGTCAAGAGCTAGTTTTAGCTATTTTTGATTGTGAAAACCTGTATAAAATTTGTACTCTCACTCATGGAGCAGTGAAGGGAACACCTGTGTTAGTGGTAAAAAACTCCCAATGCTCAGTAGTCTATTTTTCCGCTGATATCAATAGTAATTAAATCGGGAGGTTAACTTGTATTTGAACATCAAGAATTATGATTAACTCATGAGTTCCAAGAGGTTTGATTAAAATTTCTACTAACAAGTATTTTGTGCAAGACTCAGCTGATTTAACCCCCGCAACGATTGAGCGGGTAAAACAAGGTGTAGCTGCTGCCAGCGATCGCGCTGTACGGGATATAATCAAAGAAGTTCTTCAGGGTCTGGAAGTTATTAGTCAAGGACATCCAGAAACTAAAATTCATCCCCTGGTGCGTCGTTGGGTATTGCGAACTTTCATCCATACTTTGTTTCGCGTACGGGTGGAAAACCTGGAGAGAATACCGGAAAAACCAGCTATCCTCGCAGCGAACCATCTCCACCATATCGACCCCTTACTACTGCTCGGGGAACTCCCCACCCATCCCCAATACTACGTTCTGGGTGATGCTCGGACTCTTTATAATAAGTGGTGGAAGCGTTTTATATTGCGCTTCGTGGGTGGTGTGATTCCTTTAGAACGTATCTGGAAAGAAGAAATAGCAGTCATAGAAGCAAGTAAGCACCAACGACAAGACCTTCTAGAACTCGCTCAAGCAATTGAGGACAATGTACCCACCGGGGAGGATATCCCCACCCTGCGAAAAATTAACCGCATTGTCCAGGGTTTGTTATCCCGTGGTAACGGACTGGTTGTATTTCCCGAAGGACGCTTAGGAAGCACAGAGGGTCAGTTACATCCTCTGAAGCGAGGAACAGTAGTTTATGCTTTGCGGGCTGGTGTACCTATAGTACCGGTTGTAATAATTGGTACAAAAGACCTGTATTTAGGCAAAAAGTTAACTGTACGCTTCGGGGAACCATTATACTTTTCTCAAACTTCCAGAATTAAGCGTCAGGAAGTAGATTCAGCATTAGAAACCTTACAAAACGCTTTACTGAGTCTGTTACCCACTGACTATGTAGAACCAAAAGGAATTAAGATTTTGCGTCATTTTCTCAATCATATGTTCTGGTAGTTCAAGAGAAGATTACTTCCCACGCCATAAGTTTTGTAAAGACCGCAAAACTTTGACAATGATTTCTTCTAACCATAGTATAATTTTATCGAGCCACTCTAGCAGTTTCTCTAAAGGGTGCTTATCATAGCCCATAAAAGTTGCGGGAACTTCTATCCAGTCTGGCGCAAATTCCAGGTTATGGTACTTATTCTCAGTTGTAGCTGGGGAATTAACCCCTGGAGAGGTTTTTACAGACCTTTGCAACCAAGCAGATTTGGTCTGGATCTGACTATCAGACCCACTTAGGGATATGACTGTCGGATCATGACTAAACAAATCATGGAAATCTAACCAGGAATCTCCGACTAAATCTTCTGAATCAGGGTATTTTGCCAGGATTTTTTCCGGTGATTTTTCCAGTTTTTTATGTTTATTTCCCCCAAAAAAGTAATTAATTGCAGCTGCAATTAAATCCCTAATATTCAGTTGATTAGTTTCTAAACTATCAGCATTGACTGCTATATCCTCTGGTTTGCCATAAATCAATATTTTTAGCTCAGTTTGAGCAATTGCAATCATCTCTTGGCTGCGCTTTTGTATAGGTAACAAAGCCTTGGTTTCCCATTTAGCCACAGATGTATCCAACCAGGAAATTAATTTATTAGTTGGAAATGAATTATTTGGTCTACTTTCCGGCAAAGCTGGTATATTTACTTTACTTATGCCGGTAATTGTTGCTAAAATATATTTTTTAATCTTGCTAATTAATTGACTGTGTGGTTGGTTTTCAGGTAACTGCCAAGGTGGTTGAGAATTTTCTAATTCAAAGATTATCCTGGCGGCTAATTTTGCTTGTTGGTTGGGTGTGAGAATATCTAAAATTTTATTCTCAGTAGTAACAAGTACCAAATTACGACTTACCAAGTGTGTCGCAATTCCCTGAATCACCTGATAGGGTGGGGTGGTTATCCTCCTACTACCATTCCCTAGCCATATGTTACGTTCATTTATAGGTAACGCCACCCTATCGCCATCAGAAAATTTTCTGGGTGGGGTAGGGAGATAACGCCCAAGTTTTGACCGCAAAAACCGGAAAAATCTCACAGGTGCTGATTCAGAGTCAGAAGGTAAACTTCTGACTGCTGCTAAGACTCGTTCAATGGGTGCGTCAGATTTAGGCTCTTGCGGTTGTAACTTCAGTCTGGGTGGTGATTTAGCCTCTAAAGTTTTATTTGCTAATTCTGTGGGATGAAATAATTGGTAGAGGGGGTAAAGCAATATTTCCAGACTCCACTTACTTGCAACTTGCAAATGTCGGAAGGTGTGATCCCACTGTTGTGTCAACCGCCGAGTTTGCTGGTGGACAAAATTTAGTAGTCTACTTTGATAACGACCCAGAGAACCAGACATAATAATGGTGATTTGCTTTTTTTGAGTCTTGTTGAGTGGAGAGACTCCCCCCCAAGAATAATATATGCAACTAACCCTATTTTATCGAAAATATGACCCTGCCCATGTCAAAATCTCACACTGAATTTATTTTGGCAACTATTGAGCAACTGCGCTCTTATTCTCAGGTAAATGTCCAGTCTGGTTGGGTAGGTTGGGAATGTGACTGTCAGATTACTGAAATTGATATATCTCAAATCTCAGCGGGGAACCCTGTAAATCTCAATGCTAAAGCCCATATTGCTTGGACAAGGGGTAAAAAGGTGCTGTGGTTGGTACAAAAGTTTGTAGTTCCCGCAAATTTACAGGGTTATTCTGTAGCGGGTTTGTCTTTACGCCTGGCTTTGGTGTGGTGGGCCGATGTGGCTGAGATTTATGTGAATGGGGAGTTAGTGCTACAGGGAGATTTATTTGATTGTTCCCCCAGGGTGCTGCTAAGTCAAGGGGTGAAGGCTGGGGATGAATTTGTTGTGACTATACGTTTAGTCAGTCCGGGACATGATGATGGTGCTTTGGTGCGATCGCATCTAATTTATGAGTCTAATGATCATGATCATCCAGATCCGGGTTTTATGGCTGATGAGTTGGCGGTGGTACAACTGTTTTTAGCAAAGTTTGCGCCGGAACGTTTGGTTGATTTGGCGCAGGGGTTGCGGGAGGTAACAAACCCCAGGGGGACACAGATCGCCAACAAGGAGCTACGGGAAGTTTATCAGCGGTTATCGGGGTTGATCAACAGTTTAAATCCTAAAATCTATTTATTAGGTCATGCTCATTTAGATTTAGCATGGCTTTGGCCGGTGAGTGACACTTGGAAAGCGGCGCAAAATACTTTTGAGTCGGTTTTGCGGTTACAGGCTGATTTTCCAGAGTTGATTTTTTGCCATTCTACCCCAGCCCTTTATGCTTGGGTAGAGGAACATCGCCCAGATTTGTTTAGGCAAATTCAAGCCCAGGTAGCAGCTGGACGCTGGGAGGTTGTGGGGGGTTTGTGGGTGGAACCGGAATTAAATTTGATTTCCGGTGAGTCTATTGTACGTCAGCTGTTGTATGGTCAGCGTTATATCCAAGCTAAGTTTGGTAAGTTGTCCCCGGTAGCTTGGTTACCGGATACTTTTGGTTTTTGTGCGACTTTACCCCAGTTTCTAGTTAATGCTGGTATTGAGTTTTTTGTAACTCAAAAGTTACGCTGGAATGATACTAGCCAATTTGATTATGACGCTTTTTGGTGGCGATCGCCTGATGGTAGTCAAATCTTTAGTATGATGTCCGCACTTATCGGTCAAGGTATTGACCCGGTACAAATGGCAACATACGCTGATGAATGGCAAAGCAAAACCGGTTTTAAACAGTCCCTGTGGCTTCCCGGGGTGGGTGACCATGGGGGCGGTCCTACCCGTGATATGCTAGAAACTGCCCAACGCTGGCAAAGGTCTGATGTTTTCCCAGATTTAGAGTTTACCACCTCACAAAAGTATTTACAGCAAATCCAGGAGCAAGCTAACAACCTTCTACCTACCTGGAATGACGAACTATATTTAGAATTTCATCGCGGTTGCTACACTACCCATGCAGACCAAAAACGGTACAATCGACGCTGTGAAAATTTATTATATCAAGCAGAATTATTTGCTAGTTTAGCCTCCCTGATCTGTGGGGTGACCTATCCCCTTGAAATCGAAAAGGCTTGGAAACAAGTTTTATTTAACCAGTTTCACGATATTTTACCTGGTTCCTCCATTACCCAAGTTTATCAAGATGCACTCCCAGAATGGCAGCAAGTGGAAGCAGTAGGAACAAAGATATTACAAGAATCTTTATTAGCGATCGCCTCCCAAACCATTCTACCCCCTCCCCCCCATCCAGAATCAGAACCGATATTTATCTTCAATGCTCTCAATTGGCAACGTTCTGAGGTTGTCTGTGTCACACTACCTGAATCTCACCCACAATGGCAAGTCTACAACCTTTCAGGACAGCCAATTACTTCTCAAATATCAGCAGACAGAAAACTGCTGTTTCTAGCTCCTGAAATTCCCCCGGTAGGTTACCGCATTTTTTGGCTTTCCCCCACATCCCCAACCCCCCAATCCCCCAACACCCCCGACTGGACTTTAGAAAATGAATTTCTGCGGGTGATAATTAATCCCGACACGGGAGATTTATCTAGTGTATTTGATAAAACCCATCAACGAGAAATTCTAACTGGTGCGGGTAATCAACTACAAGCCTTTAAAGATAGCGGACAATATTGGGATGCTTGGAATATTGACCCCAATTATGCCCAACATCCCCTACCACCCACACAACTAAAATCTTTAGCATGGTTAGACCAAGGCCTAGTACAAAGTCGTGTCCGGGTGGTGCGTCAATTAGGTAAATCGGAATTTTGCCAAGATTATATTTTACAAGCTGGTTCGCCATTGCTAAAAATTGCCAGCACCGTTAATTGGCAAGAAAATCAGGTAATGGTAAAAGCAGCCTTTCCTGTAAATGTAGAAGCTGATTTTGCAACTTATGAAATTCCCTGCGGTGTCATTCGTCGCCCTACTCAACCCCAAACACCCGCAGAACAGGCTAAATGGGAAGTTCCCGCCTTGCGTTGGGCTGATTTAACTGGGGAAACTCAGGTAAATGTAAATAATGTAAATATTTATGTAAATATTTATGGTGTCAGCTTGCTGAATGACTGTAAATATGGTTACGATAGTAAAAGCAATCAATTACGCCTCACCCTGCTACGCAGTCCCAACTGGCCTGACCCAAAAACAGACAGAGGACTACATGAATTTACTTACGCCCTATATCCCCACGGGGGTAGTTGGGAAACAGCCAACACAGTTCAGCGTGGGTATGAGTTGAATATTCCCTTACAAGTAGTTATCAATCCCCCCACTACTCAGGATGCTACACCCTCACCCGGTGAAAGTGTGAGTTTCCTCAATTTATCCGCAGCCAATTTAATCTTAATGGCCTTCAAGCCCTCTGAGGACAACCCCCAGCAATTCATCCTCCGGTGTTATGAATGTCAGGGAGACACAGCGCAGTTAAGTTTACAGAGTCATTTAGGGCTAAGTTTGGGAAATGCTGTAGATTTGTTAGAAGCGAAATCATCCCAGCCGCAAAACTCAATCATAGAACCTTGGAAAATTGCCAGTTTTGAGGTGAACAGTGAACAGTAAACAGCCTGCGCACTGTTCCCTCACTCTAGTCTTCGTGGTCTTCAAAGGGGTCTGCTAACTGCTTACTAGGAGGACCGAAGGAAATGTAAATGGCATAACCCGTGATGGCAACTAAGGCAGCGCCAACGGAAATACTAACAATTGTTGCGGTGTCCATAAATGAAGAATTAATTATGAGTGCTATTATGGTTAAACTTGGCCTAGATTGGCACTGTTTATTTTAACATTTGTTTCGCTGTCACTAAAATTATTTTCCCTATGGCAAGTTATGACTCAGGCGCTTCGTGGTAATAGTAGAATATTACAGAAGATGAAAAAAAGCTTTGGTAACTGAATCTTAGGTGAACTATGGCACAACGCACTAGGTTGGGAGATATACTCAAACCTTTAAATTCTGAGTACGGTAAGGTTGCCCCTGGTTGGGGTACTACGCCTTTAATGGGTGTTTTTATGCTCCTATTTTTCGTGTTTCTGCTGATTATTTTGCAAGTTTACAACAAGTCTCTGTTGATTCAGGACGTAATGGTTGATTGGCGCTCTTTGGGCGGCTAAGTCAATACAGCGCAACTGTACCCGGCTTGTCCGGGTTTTTTTTTGGTTTTATACCAAAAACGTTAGCCTTAAATAAGTCAGCATGATATACATAAGGGGAGTTTTGATTTCGATTCTCCCCGGCCTAACTTGACCGCATTGTCTATTTATAGGAGAAAGGGCGTGAATATATTTGGTATCGGTCTACCGGAAATGGGTCTGATTATGGTAGTGGCTTTGTTGATTTTTGGCCCCAAGAAGTTACCAGAAATTGGTCGTAGTCTCGGTAAAGCAGTGCGGGGTTTTCAAGAAGCTTCTAGTGAGTTTCAAAATGAGTTTAAACGGGAAGCTGAACAAATAGAACAGGCTGTGAAAACTTCCGCACAAATCGAACCCAAGCAACTCGAAGCCACTAAATCTGAACAGGATGCGGCCGGTTCCTCCCCAATCAGTTAGGGAAGGACTAGCCAAAAAATTGATTTAAGGCATAATGACAGAAAGTGTTACGAAACCATCTCTGGTGATTCCTCAACTAATTGTCGGGTTGGGAAATCCTGAGCCTAAGTACGACCAAACACGCCATAATGTTGGCTTTGCTGCTATAGATGCACTGTCTCGTGCTTGGCAAATTCCTTTAGGGGAAAATCGCAAGTTTCAGGGTGAGTATGGCGAGGGAATAGCCCCGGGTAGGGGTAAAGTCCGCTTACTCAAACCTTTAACTTATATGAATCGCTCTGGACAGTCCATTCAATCTGTGACTAGTTGGTATAAATTACCTCCTGAGTCAGTGCTGGTGATTTATGACGATATGGATTTACCTTTGGGTAAAACTCGTTTACGGTTGTCTGGTTCGGCCGGGGGACACAATGGGATGAAGAGTACAATTTCCCACCTTAACACCCAAAACTTCCCGCGTTTACGCATCGGCATTGGTAAACCCAATGATGGCAGTAATAGCGATAAGTCTGAATCAATCTCTCATGTTTTAGGCAAGTTTTCTGCAGATGAAAGTCAACTGATATCTCTTGTGCTTCAGTTTGTGGTTGAGTGTGTAGAATTTAGCCTGAAACAGGGAGTAGAAAAGGCGATGAATCGTTGTAATAGCCACAATATCCCAGTCTATCCATAAACTACGTGAAAATAATATACCCTCACCTCTGAGATGTGGTGGGGTATATCCAAAAATCTTATGTAATAATTAAGGCAATGTACTATTGCTGATGTTAGGTCAAGCCTAAATAGGTTTATTAAAACCTTCGCTTACGTCTAGCTGATACCGCCTTACGTTTGCGCTTTTCTAGAGGTGTTTCAAAGTGGCGATGAAACTTGACATCAGCTAATATACCAGCTTTAGACACCTGGCGTTTAAACCGACGCAAAGCTGAATCAATACCTTCGTTTTCTCCTAGAACGACTTGGGTCATTCTTACCGCATCCTCATAATCAATACTTTCCACTGCAATTTTAGCCTCAAACTCAGGCAAACATCCCAAGGTACAGTCGGCATTAGGGGCAATTTATTAAATTTCTATTTGAGTTCATTAATTGTAATTACACTGAATATACAGTTGTTAAATCACCAAATCTATGGTACAATTATTGCTCGTTATCATTGCCCAGAGAAAGGGCTAGTTGATACAGCTGACGGCGAGGAAGAGAGGTAATTTTTGCTAATTGCCGGCTAGCTTGCGATCGCGATATTCCCTGAGTCATGATCTGAAGTAATTCAGCTTTGAGTTGTTCCTCTGTTAATTGGGGATGGACGGGGGGATTTCCGGCCACAAGTAGGGTATATTCGCCTTGGGGTTCACGCTGGCTGTAATGGGCGATAGCTTCGGCAATGGTTCCCCGCCAAAATTCTTCGTATAATTTAGTTAACTCCCGTGCCAGCACAATCTGGCGATCGCCACCCCAGACTGTTGCCAAGTCTTGTAAACTTTCTTGCAACCGATAGGGAGATTCATAGAAAATTAGGGTGCGGGATTCTGTCTGCAGAGAGTCTAAATACTCCCGCCGTTTTGCTGCTTTAGCTGGAAGAAAGCCTTCAAACACAAATCTATCTGTAGGTAGCCCAGCTGCGCTCAGAGCGGTAATCACCGCACTGGCCCCAGGAATTGGCACGACTGTTATTCCTGCATCAATACAAGCTATCACCAGTTCATAACCAGGATCAGAAATACCAGGCATTCCCGCATCACTCACCAGAGCTATGGCCTGGCCATTTGCCATATACTCTAATAATTCCGGGATACGGCTTTGGCGATTGTGTTCATGGTAACTTATTTGAGGGGTTTTAATTTGAAAATGCTGTAATAGTTTCCCAGTATGGCGAGTGTCTTCCGCGGCGATTAAATTTACTGTTTGCAAAATGCGCACCCCCCGAAAAGTCATATCTTCCAGGTTGCCAATGGGTGTAGCAACAATGTAAAGTGTTCCTGGTTTGGGTTCAGTCTGCATGAGTAAAAAAAATTAGCGTTAGGTGACACACATGAATAATCTCAGATCCCACCGGGGTTTATTTGTGGGTTTAATGACTTTGGATTTAATTTACCTCGCTGATTCTACCCCCAGAAATAATCAGAAAATTGTCGCTACTGACTATACTTTAGCAGCTGGTGGACCGGCTACCAATGCCGCTGTCACCTTTAGTTATTTAGGTAATCAAACTCAAGTTTTGGGGGTGCTGGGTTGTCATCCCATGACCCAACTGATTCGGGGAGATTTGGCAAAGTATCAAGTGGCGATCGCTGATCTTCAGCCTAGTATGACTACAGCACCACCTGTATCTTCCATTATCATCACCCAAAGCACAGGTGAAAGAGCTGTAATTTCTCTCAATGCAGCCAAAACGCAAGCTAATAGTGGATCTATCCCGGCAAATATTTTACAAGATATTGATATTGTACTAATTGATGGGCATCAAATGGCCGTTGGTCTGAGCATAGCGGCAATGGCTAAAGCTGAAAATATCCCAGTAGTCATTGATGGTGGTAGTTGGAAACCAGGATTTGAGGAAGTTTTACCTTTTGTTGATTATGCCCTGTGTTCGGCTAATTTCTATCCCCCTGACTGCAACACCGAGGGTGAGGTGTTGACTTACCTGAGTAAATTTAATATTCCCTACATTGCTATTACTCACGGGGAGAAACCCATTACATATTTATGTTCTACTGGAATGGGTGCTGTGGATGTCCCTCAGGTTCGAGCTGTTGATACCCTGGGAGCGGGAGATATTTTTCACGGTGCTTTCTGTCATTATATTTTAGAGGGCAGTTTTATGGATGCCCTGGCAGTATCTGCGACAATTTCGGCTGATTCTTGTCGATTTTTTGGTACTCGTCGGTGGATGGATGTTTCGTAATTGTCCACAGATCAACACAGATGAACACAGATGAAGAGGGGGGAATGAAGGATTTACAAGCAATATTGGCGATCGCTCTTGAAGTTAGTTGGGGTGCTTCTGATCTACTCAGGTCTTATTATCATGGCACTGCCAAAAATCCCGATCTTGATATACAGTACAAACACAATGAGCCTGTAACTGTTGCAGATGTGGCTGTGAGTCGATATATTATCGAGGAGCTACAAGGGGCTTTAGGTAATCAAGATTTTGCCTATATCAGCGAGGAGACCTATCAATCACCACTCGGTAAGCAATCCTCTCCATGGGTTTGGATTATTGACCCGTTAGATGGTACTCGAGATTTTATTCAAAAAACTGGCGATTATGCGATTCACATCGCCTTAGTCCAGGAATCACGTCCAGTTTTAGCTGTAGTTGCTATTCCGGAAGCTGAAAAGTTATACTTTGCGACTAAGGGAGGGGGTACTTTTGTCGCCACCCGTGACCAATGTTTTCCTATACAGGTCTGTTCCGGTAAGCCTATAGAAGATTTAACTGTAGTGGTCAGTCGCTCTCACCGCAATGAACCTTTAGATTATTTATTACAAAATTTACCTTGTCAAAATCAGAAATCTGTTGGTAGTGTAGGTTGCAAAATTGCCACAATCCTGGAAAAACAGGCGGATATTTATATTTCCCTTTCCGGGAAATCTGCCCCTAAGGACTGGGATATAGCAGCCCCTGAACTAATTTTAACAGAAGCTGGTGGTAAGTTTACTCACTTCGATGGCAGTTTGTTGCAATACAACACCCAAGATATTAATCAGTGGGGTGGTTTGCTGGCGAGTAATGGCGAACATCATCAACAGCTATGTAAGACCGCAGAAAAGTTAATGAGAGAGTGTCAAAGTTAAGTTTTTACTACCCTCTGTGAGTAAAAAAGTACCATCCTTAAGCTTAAAAGCTATGAACTGAATCAACCTGAGAAGATTTAAAAATGCTGTGCTATATTCGTGGGTATAAAGATTATTTTCGGTGGAGTAACTCCTTTTGGTTTCTAAAAAGCGCCTCTCCGAATCTAACTCTCTACACTTCTCGGAATTCGGAGACATTCTATGTCAATTTACGTCGGCAATTTATCCTATCAGGTGACAGAAGATGACCTGAAGCTAGCTTTTCAGGAATATGGAAAGGTTAATCGTGTTCAGTTACCCACCGACCGGGAAACAGGTCGTCCCCGTGGTTTTGCCTTTGTAGAGATGGAATCAGACGCAGAGGAAACAGCCGCCATCGAGGCTCTTGATGGTGCTGAGTGGATGGGACGTGATTTAAAAGTGAACAAAGCTAAACCACGTGAGGAAAGAAGTTCCACACGTGGTGGTGGCGGCGGTAACTGGGGTAACAACCGTCGTGACGGTGGCGGTGGGGGTCGCGGTGGACGCTACTAATCCCTAACATTGCCTTAGTAGTTCCCAAATGACCCTTAGCCCCCCCATTATAAATTTACTTTATGTTGGGGGGGATGTAATTATGGTAATGTATATTTTTGTATCGATTTGGCAGAGTGATTGGACTGATAATCTCATTTTTGCTCAACCTGTAAGATGATTAGACCTCTTTAAGCATTGGCGGAACTAATAGCCATAAATATATATCTTTTATATTTACAGGGTGTGGTGAATATAATTACCCGGCAAGTTTTGGCTCAAGATTATCAGGAAAAATGTTGCGCGTTTATCATCTTGTTCTCGGTGCTATTTTATTAGCTTTAACCCCGGTGGGAGTAAAAACTATTCTCCCTAATTTTTCTGCTGAGGTAGTAGAAAAGCCCAATTCTGTAGTAGAGACAACTCACAGCAGTCCTTCTCAAACCACTACTGGAATTACTTCTAGTACCATGGAAGGAAATACTTGGCAGAAAATTTTGGGTAAAACACCTACACCCAAGGGCTGGGAAGTTGTCCCTTGTCAGGTAAACCCCTCCCTGCTGTGCGTTTCTTCCCAAGGGAAACTTTTGGGTACCGTGGAAATCGGAGTTTATCCGGTGAAAGAAAATCAAAAATTTCAAAAAAATCTCACAGACGCGGGTATTCCCCTGGGTTCTCAGCTAGATTACCAAAGTCCTGATTACCAAAACAAGTTATTAATTGCACTCCAGACTTGGGTGGCTGATTTCAACGCTAGTTTTGTCAAAGACCGTCGGGATGTCCATGGAAACAAAATTATTTTCTCAGCTTACCCACCACAACCCGCATTAGTTGGTAAACTCCAGGGAATACGCTACGGGTTTGTGGGACTCAGTCCAGAGGGTGGAGTCGAAGAGTTACATATTAGTCATGTCACCTTCGACGGTACGGCTATTTACGTGATGACTACAGCTTTTGGCGCTGACTCTGTTACAGGTAAATTTGAGGAACTGGAAAATTTAGCAATTTTTCAAGCTTACTTTTCGGCCATCGCTTCCAATTTAAAATTACCGATGTGAGGGAATCCACCCGCTGGAATGGGTTAAATCTCGGCTACAGCGCGGGAAATCAATCGTCTCGCCAAGGTTTGTGTACCTGTGTGTTCATAGTAATTGGTAGCTACATCTAGAAAAGCCGCCAGATAATCTAACTTATCATCGGCCAGTTGCACAAAATTTTGCAAATTGCCAACTATTGTTTGTGGCGTTAAATTATTTTGGGTAACTAACCCCCCCATCCAACCTTTAACGGAGTCAAAGCTTTCGCCAATGAAGTTCAACTTACTCCCAACATTGTTACCGGGAATCGCATCTTGAATACCTTGGAAAGTCGAGTTTTGCGCTAATTCCTGGGGATTCATGCTAGATAGTGCAGATAATGCTTTGTAAATAAAGTCTGGACCTAGGGGTAATAATCCATCGACACAAACTAAAGCTACCATGCGAATCAGGGACTCACCAGCATACTCACCCAAAGAAGCGACAAAATCGCCGATACTGTCCCCCGGAATCCCATTAATTTGGCAGAATGCTACTAACTCTACTACTAATTTTAGGCACAAATCAATAGTTTGGGCTTTGTCGGCTTTGGGGGTGATATTGTTTAAAAAACCCAACAGAGGTATTTTTTCACCGACCTTGTTAGCTAATGCTGCTGTACCTAGGGCTGTATCTGTCCTGTCCACAGTTTGATAAAGCCACATAGCCCGTTGGTATCCTTGGGATCTGTCATTGTACAGGTATATCGCCCTTTCTCCAATTTGTTGAATTAAATCTTCATCAGTTTCCCCAGTTACAGTTTTAATGGTGTTGACAAAGCCTACGGTATTTTGCCACTCACCAGGAGCGATAAAATCTAGGGAATTTAACATGGAAACTGTTAACCCCCTAGTTGGAAGTTCATCAACTAACTCAAAAATTGGTTTGTTCACAAAAATCTCCTAGTTCAATTTAGCTAGACCATCAAGATTAAATTTCTCTATCCAATCTGCGCGATCGCTGGCGGTAAATGATGGATCGCGGGATAATACTTTTACTTGGTAACGATTATTTATCAATATTGCTGTTTGAGTCTGGCCAATTTCCCGCGCGGGATAACCAGCAATTGTCATAGTGCTATTAGAGTAGCTGGCCGCTGTTGCTGGTGTGCTGCTGGTGTCAGAAATAGCTAACATAGCTACATCTTGACCATCTTTCTTTAATTTAGCTTCAGCAAAACCTTTTTTCTCCTGGGTAAATACTCTTTGGTAACCATCACTAGCTACGGGAAAGAATTTATTAAATTCTCCCCCTTGAGTAGCAGTTTCTACAACTGCTTGACCTCGTTTTTGCTGAGTACTTTCCTGCTGTACCTGGTCAAAACGTCCCGGTTCTGCGGGGGTACAGGCGGTAGCTAGTATTAATACTGATATTACCAACCCAGCGAAAATTTTAGACACGCGAGGGAAATTCATTGTTTGTTCCTGATGTTTCAAATCTCAGCAATGC
The DNA here is from genome assembly GCF_029891675.1 of Anabaenopsis tanganyikae CS-531. Lineage (NCBI taxonomy): Bacteria > Bacillati > Cyanobacteriota > Cyanophyceae > Nostocales > Nodulariaceae > Anabaenopsis > Anabaenopsis tanganyikae. Next base: position 47,200 of record NZ_JANQDF010000060.1, on the reverse strand, counting down.
GGTGTGCTATGACAGCATAAAATGGATCTCCACCACCAGCACCTAACCACTGTAAAAAATTTGGCACAGTGGATTTATTCACAATTACCTCTGGAACTGTAAATCCCGGTACTGAGGTGAAGTACTGCTTCACTAATTCCACCCTAGCGGGTTCGGAAGCATCTCGCCAAGCTTGAATCGCTTTTTGAAAAAACATCCGGTTAGAAAAGCTGATAATTGCTACACCACTAGGTTTAAGGATACGATAAATTTCTGAAAATATGGCTTCTGGATATTGTATATATTGCACAGAAACACAATTGAGAACCGCATCAAAACTCTGGTCTGGTAGGGGTAGTTGGGGATGCTGATTCAAATTTTGGACAAAGTAATGATTTAAACGACGATTACGTGCTAATTCCTCGGCGTTGAGTCCATGTCCCTCAATATGGCTAAATTCCATCTCTGGTGGTAGGTGGGATACCCAACTGCTCATCATGTCCAATATACGCGTGTCAGGGCGCAGGCGATCGCGATATAAATCCGTTAGCTGTTGAATAAATCCCTCATCTACATGGGTGACGAAGCGGGGATAGTCGTAAAATACCTGGTCGTCTGTGTTGTCTAATTTTTGCCTTTCTTCGGGTTTGAGGAGCATAATGACCCTATTTTTTACCTTTCTTAGTGGTAAATACCGTAGTAAACATCATTAACATACCACCCAACAGAATAGCGATCGCAACCCCTCCGGTGATTAAATCCAGTAAATTGCTGTTCTCCATGACTTAAAAATCTACCCCCCGCTTTAGTTCTACACCTTGATTCGCATAATGTTTGTGACAGTATACCTCAGAGTGAACGCTAGCTAAATCAAAGTAGGCGGGTTGTTGTTGACAGCGTCCAGTAATAATAACCTCGGTATCCCGGGGTTTGCGAAGTAAGGCTTGAACTATGGGTTCAACCGGAAGTAATTCTAGGTCTACTGTGGGGTTAAGTTCATCAAGAATGATGGTTTTGTAGAGTCCCGAAGCGATGGCGGTTTTAGCAATTTCCCATCCTCTTTCTGCTTCTACATAGTCCAATTCCTGGCGAGAATTGCGCCACACGATTGCATCTCGACCGCAGCGTTGATGATCTACTACTTCTGGATATGATTGCTGTAAAGCGGCGATGGCTGAGTCTTCCGTATAGCCACTTCCTCCTTTGAGCCATTGCATAATTAATACACGTGTAGAGCCGGGGTGATTAATTCCCCTACCAATTGCCTGTAAGGCTTTACCTAATGCGCTCGTAGATTTACCCTTGCCAGCCCCGGTATAAATTTCAATACCATCTAGAAAAAGTTCTTTAGCTATGGGGTGGTCTTGGGGTTTCATTTCCGAGTGTAAATCGGCAATATCAAGTAAAGCTTGGGGTGCAGCGCGTCCAGTAGCGATGATTTCTAATTCTTGGGGTTTAGATTTCAATGTCCGTACTACCTCATCCACCCCTAGTAAACCCAAATCTAAAACCGGGTTAATTTCATCCAATACTACAACGGAATATAAACCAGAGGCAATGGCTCCTTTGGCTACATCCCAACCCCGCGCCGCTTCTTCTCGGTCGAAAGAGATGATTTCCTCTGGTCCAAAAAATTCCGCTCTCCCGGTGCGAACCTGATCAATTAAATGGGGAAAACCCCTCTGTAAAGCTGCGATCGCTCCGTCCTCGTCATAATCCCGTTCTGGCCCTTTTAAAAACCGCAACAGTAAAACGCGGCTGGAATCCCCCGGTGTATTGATTCCCAAGCCAATTGAGCGCAAAACTACCCCTAAAGCTGCTTGGGACTTACCTTTACCCGCACCGTCGTAGATGTGAATTTGACCTGTGAGCCGTTCAGGACGCACTTGCGCTGTGCGAATACCGATGCCGTTCCTTGTCATTTCTTGAAAAGCTGTAACGTGGGAATATCCAAAATTTTACCATAACCCTGCTATACTCTATATTATAGTATAATTTCATACTAAAAACTCTGGTATGCCTGGGAATTCTTGCTGCATAGATATTCCTAAAAATTTATCCACTCTCAAATTGCATAGGACTTACCTACTCCAGAATAAATCAGGTTATACTGGCAGACCAGGATAACTACCGGATCATTGCCCTAATTACACCTATCCAAATCGATAATTTATGCTTGGACTTGAAAATCTCACAACTCCTAAAATCCTACCCCTCGGTGCAGTTTTGTTTGGATTTTTATTTTTACTAACCGCCATTCCTATAGAAGCATACGTTTTAAACCAAAGGCTAAAATTCGACAAAAAAACTAGTACTTTTTACGCCATATCTATAAATCTCCTTTCCAGTACTATTGGTTGGGTGATATTTTTTTTACTAGAACCAGTATTACCCCTCAATTTAAAGTCAGAATTAATAAGTTACATATTTTTTAATACTTTTAGATCAGAAGCTAGTCAGGGCGTTCTTATTTTCACGGCTTTTACAATCTTCTTCTTTACCTTTTTCATGAAGTTCTTTCTTTTGAGGTTTCTCATACTCTCATTAAAAGAAGACTTGATAAATATCTATACAAAAACACCAGATAATAGTCGCTTAAAATGGCGGGTGACCAGCATTGCTAGATTACAAAATACAAATTTAGTTACCAGTATATTAATCGCGAACTCACTGAGTTACAGTGTGATTACCATAATTATATTTTTGAGCAGGAAGTAGACTTAAAACAGTTGTATAATTTTGAACAGATAAGAGGAGTGAAGGATGCAAACCTTATTTAAAGATGTTTTACTACTTTTTCAATTTATTGTCGGGATTTTTGAGGGAACTAGAAAGTTATTTGTGCCAAAGAAAGCTTATTCCTGGCAGACATTAATTTACTTGAGTTTTTATTCTTGGGGACTTTCACTGCTAGCTGTAGGTTATGTGCAAATTATAATTGCATTTTTAGGGTGGTTGTTTTTAATTGCTGGTACTGCCTGGTATACAACTGATGATCCTTTAAGAGTTCCTGGTACTTTTATGCCAGTGGGAGCAGTAATAACCGGGTTTTTAGTTAGTACTTTCGCCTTTGGTCATCCAGAGGATGTAATTACACCCAGAACTGTTGTTCTCTGGCCAACAATATCGGGAATAATTACAGCAATTCCAGAGTTTATTGAAGGTACCGAAACCAAGACTACAGCAAAAATTCCTAAACCAGAAGTTCGGGAAAAAATCATAGTTCTGGTGGCTAGTTGTATGTTAATTAGTTGCTGGATTCAGTTTTACTTTGTCATGGATAATTGGTTAACAAAATATCCCACCTTACTCACAGATAATTTTGAGCGTAGTAGCTTTGTGGTGAGAATTGCACAAGCAGAAACAACAGAAAAAAACCGGATCCCAGAAAATGGTGTAAATATACTCGATGGTATACAAATAAAAGTAGAACAACAATTAAATAAAACACCTTGGTCACAAGTGGAAAGATGGTTACTAGATGCAACAAATGAAGTAAGCAACTTAGGTAATCAAGTCATCAATGAGAAACTAGGACAATATGAGGAAAGTAAATTATGGAGTACGGATGCGCGGGTAGCTAATATTCCATCTGGATATGGATTAGATTTACTCAGTATCTGGCTAGGACCTAGTTCAGACCCCAAGGGGTATTTTTTACAAAAATCTTGTCGGATTGAACCAATAGCAGTATCTACCAGAACTCCCGTGAGTCTCGGACAGGTAGAGGTAAAAAATACAGTTGCAGAAATTGAATGCGATCGCCTGAGTAAATTTATTGCGGATGAAGTACCAGCCAAGCGTTGAGGGGATGAGGTTTTGGCTGTGGTTTAATCATCCCCCCAAGTTCGTAACTGCAAATAAACAAACACCAAAGTAAAAGCTAACAATACTGTAGCTGCGGCGGCGGCGTAGCCAAAATCAAATTGAGCGAAAGCTTCTTGGTAAATGTAGTAAACCAGCAAGTTAGTAGTATTGAGGGGACCACCGCCGGTAATTACATAAACCTGCTCAAAACTTCGCAATGTAAAAATTGCTGTAGTAACTATGGCAAATATTATAGTAGGTTGTAGTCCCGGTAGGGTAACGTGCCCGAACTGTTGCCAAGCATTAGCCCCATCTAGTTCTGCTGCTTCATAGCGACTGCGGGGGATTGCTTGCAACCCGGCTAAAAATACCACCATATTAAAACCGAGTTGTTTCCAGATACTCAAAATAATTAATACTGGCATAGCCCAAACTGTGCTACTTAACCAGGGAATGGGTACAATGCCCAGTAAGTCTAAAAATCCGTTGACGGGGCCAGTTGTTTGAAATAACCAGCGAAAACCTAAACCGGCGGCGACAAGAGAGATAATGGAAGGCAGAAAATAGGCACTCCTGAGCAGTCCCCGCAGCGCCAGGGATTTGTCTAATAGTACTGCTAGCCCCAAAGGAATAACTAAACTGGGAATGACCGTGGCAACGGTAAAATAAATTGTGTTACCTAAGACTTGCCAAAAATCTTGGGTCAGTAGCAAGCGCCAATAATTCCTTAAACCTACCCAAGTAGTACCTGCGGAGGTGAAACTACCAGCAGTAAAACTGAGGTAGAACAAATAAGCGATGGGCCAAATGATGAAGATGATCAGTAAAATCAGGGCGGGAGACAAAAAAATCCAAGCCGCAAAGGTATCATTATCTAACCAGGACTTAGTATATGTTTTTGGCATTTATCATTTTTCCTCTTTGCTGTTATGACTCTTTGCCCTGATTCTACCCTTAGCCTGGTTGCTCCCAGTATTAGTAAACGCCTTTTATCACTCAGTCAGCCCTTAAAATTAGGGATTATGGCTTCTGGTAGTGGCAGTAATTTTGAAGCGATTGCCCAAGCGATCGCAGATGAGCAATTAAACGCTCAAATTGAGGTTTTAATTTATAATAACCCCTTAGCCAAAGCTGCCATACGGGCGGCTAATCGGGGGGTGGACGCTGTATTATTAAATCACCGTGACTACGGCAGCCGCGAAGCATTTGATGGTGCAATTGTCAAGACTTTGCAGCAGTATGATATCGATTGGGTGATTATGGCTGGCTGGATGCGTTTGGTGACACCAGTGTTAATTGATGCTTTTACAGACAAAATTATTAATATTCACCCCAGTTTACTGCCTAGTTTTAAAGGCATTAATGCCGTAGAACAGGCTTTAGCATCTGGAGTAAAAATTACTGGCTGTACTGTACATTTAGTTTGTTTGGAAGTAGACAGTGGTCCGATATTAATCCAAGCGGCGGTGCCAGTATTACCTGAGGATACAGTCGAAACACTCCACGCTAGGATTCAAATTCAGGAACATATTATTTTACCACAGGCGATCGCACTAGCGGCGCAAAGGTAGTTAACTGGTACAAGTGCGACACCTCATATCTTAACTTAGGTCGAATTGAACCACAGATGAACAAAGATAAATCTCATTTGAGTAGATTATGTTTGATCCATTTTGGTTTGGCGGAATTTCCAGAAAAAGCCGGAAATCCAATTTGTGATCATGTGGGCAATAATTGGCACTAACAAGTTACCGGTGAGCAAGGCGCTAAACCCCAGCATTAAGCCAATGATAGTTGCCCAAATTACATAGGGCCATTGTTGGGGTCCACTTAGATGTAAAATACCAAAGGCTAGACTAGATACAATTACGGCTACATTATCTAGGCCTAGGGCTGGTAGCATCACTCCCCGAAATAAAAGTTCTTCACTTAAGGCCGGGAGTAAGCCTAGCCAGATTAGGTCGGGTAAAGCTAAGGGCTTGATGACTATGTTGAGGTAATAGTCTGCGCTTTGACGGTAGGGAGGATAAAGGCGATAAGCTAAACCACTTAAGGCGGCGATGATTAAACCTAGCCCTAAGCCTAAGAGTAAATCTTTTGCTGACCAGTACCATCTTAATAAGTAAACATCGCCATAGCTTAACCACACTCTGGCGACTATCCACAACACAATTGCAGTCACCCCCATAGCTACTAATACTTGGGTGCGTGTCAAGTAGGGAATTTCTGGTTCTTGATTTTGTTGTTCAACCACGATTTGTAATTACTGGCTTCAATGAGGATATTTTAGGACTGAGGGCGGCAGGATTGATGCCGGCTTTATGGGCTACTATTACACCTACGGCCTCTAAATATGAGTTTACCTGCATGGCTGTGATTCCTAAAGCCAGGGCAGGAACCTGGATCAGGGTTTGATTTTCTGCTACGGTAATAATTTGGCATGGCTTTTGATTTAAGCTGATTAAGGCACTACTACCACAAGCATTTGCAGGTACGATGGCTGCATCTACTTCATCTGCCCAAATATCATCTGGTAAAGATGTAGTTGGCTGTTTTTCTGTAATAAATTGGGGGGCGCGACTTAAACCCACAAGTACACATGGTAAAAAAGTATAACCTAATTCTTCGGCGGCAGAACGAGGTGATAAATAGGGGTCTGGGGGTGCGGTTGCTAAGGCTGGAGCGTGGGCGCAGGGTATTTGGAAGGTGCGCACGATTAAATGGCTGATTACTGCTTCCGCACCCGCTAAGGGGTCTACTCCTTGGCCATGACGGTAGTTTTGTACTGCTTCCTCATCCATGTCATCGGGGAAACGGGCGACAACGGCGATCGCTTCTGCGCCGGCTTTGTTAATTAATATTTCTGCCCCTCTAAGGAGACTGTCAGGGTTGCCAATGGTTCCCCAACTAACTCCGGACTTAGATAACCGTAATTCTACGTTTATTGGCGCATCTGTAATTACATAGTCTGTAAGAGTTAAACCCAGGGTAGCTCTGGCAGCATCTGCCGCTTGTAGGTGTCTGAGCCGTAACTCTGGTTCTATACCTTGGTCTAAAAGTAAACCTATCTTATTATTACGCACGGGACGTAAACCCCAGCATCCAGAGGCAAATTTGTCAAGTCCGTAACCTTCCACATACAGGGTGTTGGGGAGGTTCCAATACAAACTTGCACCATTGAGGACATTGGGGTGAGTGATGAGGCGATCGCAAACCTGTGATATAACTCTAGCTACAGGTAAACCATCACCAGCGTAACCGCCAATGGCAGCCCCCACCCCAGTAGGTATAATTAAAATGGCTGTATAGGGGCGTTGATTCACTCGACTGATGCACAGTCCAAAGTCACAACAGCTTCAACAACAGCTTTTTGCTGTGCTTGATCCACAGAAGTAATCGCCCAACGCAGGGGTTCACCTTGTTTTTGCAATTCCGCTGTAATTGCTGTTTCCAACTCAGTAGGAGTTGCTTGTAAATCAACTTCAGCAGTAATAAAATGGGTTGTCATGGCGGTAAATCTTTGATATTTCCAGTTTCTACAATAACTGATATCAGTTACCAGTTATCAAATAAGTTCATAGTACTGATAACTGATAACATAACTTATCTATTGGTCTTTACCAAATTGCAGCTGATAAACTATTTCTTCCTTTTCGGTTTCCACTTTCAAGTCAGAACGGGGATAAGCAACACATAGCAAGGCGTAACCTTGTTTTTGTAGTTCTGGACTCACGCCCATCCCATCAGTTTGATCTACAGTTCCCTCGGTAATTTGACCAGCACAAGTGGTACAAACTCCTGCATGACAAGAACTCGGTAAATCTAGACCAGCGGCATCGGCTACTGATAAGATTGTTTCATTTTCAGGAACTTGTAAAGTATGAGTTTTGCCTTGGTGATGAATTTCAACGTTGTAAGTTTTCGACATATACAAAAGCAGGTGATGCCACGCACAAATTAATTATATTATCTGACTTAGTTAAAAATCTTGCAGATATTCTCATAAATATTTAGATGAATTTGGCCAAAAGATAGCAATTGACCTCTCCTGGGGGTTTAAAGCTACACAACAGAGCTAAAGCGGCTCCATCTCGCCTTGTAGTTTCGGTTTCCCAGAGGGTGAAAAACTCACCTACACTCAAGTTTTTCTAGAAGGGAACAGGGAATAGGCTTAAAGCTCTCTATTTGTAATGGTTTCATTATCTGTTTTTGTTGTCACCTGCTTGGCGGTTGCTATATATCAAAGGTGAAAGATATTGAATTAGTCAAAACTATACTTTCAGTATAAAACAAAATTACTAATAACCAATTACCTGTGAGGCTTTTAGGTATAAAAATCAGGTGAACTTTGATAGCTAAATTTTGCCGAAAAATATTTGATAATTAAGGGGAGAACATCCCAATGGAGAACACCAAAATGCTAGAACAATACCGTCATCATGTTGCGGAACGCGCCCAACTCGGTATTCCCCCTTTACCATTGGATGGGAAGCAAACCTCAGAACTTGGCGAATTGTTGCAAAATCCGCCAGTAGGTGAACAGGATACATTATTACATTTATTGCGCGATCGCGTCCCCCCTGGTGTAGATGCAGCAGCTTATGTGAAAGCGGGATTTCTCACAGCCATTGCTAAAGGCGAAATTACCAGTCCTTTAGTTTCCCCCGTCGCCGCAGTAGAATTACTGGGAACGATGGTAGGAGGATACAATGTTCAATCCTTAATTGATTTACTGCAAATTTCCGGGGATGAAGCGATCGCCGCCCACGCCGCCACTGCCCTGAGTAAAATTCTGTTGGTGTATGATGCCTTTCATGATGTTTTGGAATTATCCCAAAGCAATCCTTACGCCAAGCAGGTAATTGACTCCTGGGCTAATGCGGAATGGTTTACCAGTCGTGAGAAACTAGCAGAAGCGATTACGGTGACAGTATTTAAAGTCCCAGGGGAAACCAACACCGATGACCTATCCCCCGCCACCCACGCCACCACCCGCCCGGATATTCCCTTACACGCCTTAGCCATGCTAGAATCAAGGCAACCAGGGAGTTTAGAAACCATTGCCGAATTAAAGCAAAAAGGACATCCTGTGGCTTATGTGGGCGATGTTGTGGGTACTGGTTCCTCGCGCAAATCTGCCATTAACTCAGTATTGTGGCATTTAGGAAATGATATTCCTTATGTACCGAACAAACGCGCTGGGGGTTATATTTTAGGTAGTGCGATCGCACCGATTTTCTTTAACACGGCTGAAGATGCAGGTGCTTTACCCATTCAATGCGATGTAGGTAACTTAGAAACCGGTATGGTAATTACCATCCATCCCTACAAAGGCGAAATTACCAACCAAGCAGGCCAAGTCATTTCCACCTTCACCCTCAAACCCGAAACCATCCTAGATGAAGTCCGCGCTGGTGGACGTATCCCCCTACTCATTGGGCGTACCCTCACCGACAAAACCCGGGAAGCCTTGGGTTTATCACCCAGCACTTTATTTATTCGTCCCCAACCACCCCATGATACAGGCAAAGGTTATACCCTCGCCCAGAAAATGGTAGGTAAAGCTTGCGGTTTACCCGGTGTCCGTCCGGGGACATCCTGCGAACCCCTGATGACTACCGTTGGTTCTCAGGACACCACAGGCCCCATGACCAGGGACGAATTAAAAGAACTAGCCTGTCTGGGTTTTAGTGCTGACCTAGTTATGCAGAGTTTCTGTCACACTGCGGCTTATCCCAAACCCGTAGACATTAAAACTCACCAAGAACTACCAGATTTCTTTGCCCAGCGTGGTGGTGTAGCCTTACGTCCCGGCGATGGTATTATTCACTCTTGGTTAAACCGGATGCTATTACCTGACACTGTGGGAACAGGGGGCGACTCCCATACCCGCTTCCCCTTGGGTATTTCCTTCCCCGCAGGTTCTGGGTTAGTAGCCTTTGCGGGTGCGTTGGGTGTGATGCCCCTGGATATGCCAGAATCAGTATTAGTCAGGTTCAAAGGTGAATTACAACCGGGTATCACCTTACGGGATATTGTTAATGCTATTCCTTACGTGGCCATTCAAAAAGGTTTGCTGACCGTAGAAAAGAAAAACAAGAAAAACGTCTTTTCAGGGCGGATTCTGGAAATGGAAGGCTTACCCAATTTGAAAGTAGAACAAGCCTTTGAACTTACCGATGCTTCCGCAGAACGTTCTTGTGCAGGTTGCACAATTAAGCTGAGTGTTGAGACAATTTCGGAATATCTGCGTTCTAATGTCACCCTGTTAAAGAATATGGTAGCTAGGGGTTACACCGATGCACGTACCATTATGCGCCGGGTGGCGAAAATGGAAGAATGGTTAGCTAACCCCACGCTCATGGAAGCTGATGGAGATGCAGAGTATGCAGAAATCATTGACATTGATTTGAATGAAATCACAGAACCCATTGTCGCTGCACCTAATGACCCTGATAATGTGAAATTATTATCAGAGGTTGCCAATGACCCGGTACAAGAAGTTTTTGTTGGTTCTTGTATGACCAATATCGGTCATTATCGCGCCACTGGTAAAGTGTTAGAAGGTGCTGGTGTGGTGAAAACTCGCCTGTGGATTTGTCCGCCTACCCGCATGGATGAACACCAACTCAAACAAGAGGGTGTGTATAATATCTTTGAAGGGGCTAATGCACGTACAGAAATGCCTGGATGTAGTTTATGTATGGGTAATCAGGCGCGAGTTGCAGATGGGACAACTGTTTTTTCTACTTCGACTCGTAACTTCAATAATCGCATGGGTAAAGATGCGCGAGTTTACCTTGGTTCTGCGGAGTTAGCGGCCGTTTGTGCGTTGCTGGGGCGCATTCCCACAGTGCCGGAATATTTAGATATTGTGGCACAAAAGATTCATCCTTTTGCTGATGATTTGTATCGGTATTTGAACTTTGATCAAATCACTGGTTTTGAGGATGAAGGGCGAGTTGTCGCTGTGGAAGATATGCCCAAACTTGAGGATATTTTAGGTATGCCTAGGGCAGCAAGGTAGTTAGTTTCATGCCAGAATAGCCTGTAATTGGCAAAAACATCTTCTTGTATATATCTTGTATATATACAAGAGGTTTCATTTTATTACAGACCAGAAGATTAAGATTTGTTCGTTTTCTCTATGTTTCTTTACTTAGCAGTATAATTGCTACAGAGTCCACTAGAATGTCATAAGTATGTTTTCCTTGAACAGACTTACTGAGCTTTTTGGATTCATCCTATGTTGATATTTTTCAATATTTAATATCTCCATTGATTGGCTTGAAATATTTTTGCACAGAGCCTCTCAACTTTTCAAATGTAAATATTGAAAACCTCAGTTATTCCGACTAGAGAAACTAGATTTGAGGAACCATGAATGTATACAAAAACAGTTATTCCCCATTGGGGTATTCCTCCTGTCCTTGATTTAGAACAAGAGCTTCCCCAATTTCAAAGTAAAGCGGCTCGAAAAATAGCAGAGATAGTATTAAAAATCAGTACGGACTGTAAACCAATCATATTGCAAGCTCCTCCCGGCAGTGGTAAAACATTTACATCGGCATGGATTCACACACAATCTCATTTAGAAGGCATCTTTGCTGAAATAGATTGCTCCCAATTACCCCCAAATAACCAAGGTCTTCTGTTGGGCAACAGTAACCAAAAAGGGATACTTGAAGAGATTGAGCAGGGTACTGTACTAATTGATAATGTACAGTTATTAAGTGAAGCAGAAGGCGATCGCCTGATCAATTTCCTTAAAAATCGACCAAACAATCAATTACGTCTAATTCTGGCCAGTCCTCAACCCATTGTCACCGAAGGGATAGAAGTTCATCAAGTCAAACTTTTTGCCCTTTCCCAACGCAAAGAAGACATTCCCATCCTGGCTGAGTATTTCTTAACAAAAATCTGTCGCACGCAAAATCGTCCCACTTTAAAACTCAGTCAAGTAGCCCTGCGGCGTTTACTCAGTTATCACTACCCCAACAACTTGGCGGAATTAGAAATCATCCTGCAACGAGCAGTATTAATGACCGCTCGTGACCAGTGCATGATTTCCGAACAAGTATTATGGTCAGTAGAATCGAAGAAAAACAGTTTTCGCCTTGACTTATTAAACTACCTACCAGCTTTACGCCAATTCTTCCTGAGTAAATGGTGGCTAACTCCATTCTGGTGGGTAAGTATGGTCATGTTTATCCCCCTAGTTATCCTGGGTTTTATCGGTTCACCAACGCGAGAGCATAGCTTAATGCTCAACCTATTCTGGGCATGGTGGTGGCCAATATATTTACTACTGTTTCCTTTAGTGGGGAGACTTTGGTGTGCTGTTTGTCCATTTATGATTACAGGTGAATTGCTCAGAAAAATCTCTGTGTGGGTTTATCCCCGCCAGTTGCGCCCTTGGCCTCATAAATGGCTGAATAAATGGGGGGCGTGGTGTGTCTGGGGGGGGTTCCTGATCATTTATCTATGGGAAAAACTCTGGGATTTACCCCATTCTGCCTATCTTTCCGCCTCCTTATTACTAGTAATTACAGGTGGGGCGGTAATCTTCAGTCTCATCTATGAACGTCGTCTGTGGTGTCGTTATCTGTGTCCCATTGGCGGCATGAATGGAATGTTTGCTAAATTATCTATGATTGAGTTGCGTGCCACCGAGCAAGTCTGTGGTTGTCAGTGCAGTACATTTGCCTGTCGCAAACCCACCCCAGCCACACCAGTTACTTTTGCTGAAGCCCTACCCACGGAAGGACAGGCCAGCTATGGATGTCCTCTGTATTCTGTGCCGGCACAGTTATCAAATAACCGGGATTGTGTGTTATGTATGGGATGTCTAAAATCTTGCCCTAATCGTTCTGTACAGCTGAATTTACGGATTCCCGGTGCAGATTTATGGGAAAATCATCAAGGTTTTGCCGCAGAAGTTGCCTTAATGCTGTTGCTATTGGGTGGAGTTTTTCTGCACAACTCTCACAAGTTTTTGAGTTGGTTTGGTTTAGGTGCTTTGTCACTAGATTCTGAGCATTTATTGCTGGGGGTGTCCGTGGCAATAGTTTTGTTAAGTCTGCCTGGAATATTCACCTATTTAACTCACCGTCTGAGTCGTTGGCTCGATGGTGAAATGCCAGATTACTTAACCGTTGTTTATGCTTATTTACCCATGACACTGGCGGCAAATTTAGCATATTACCTACCGGCTATGATTACCGAATCTGGAAAAATTTTACCAGTATTTGCCCAAAATTTGGGTTATACTGATATATTTTTACCTAGCTTAAGCTGGGATGTACATGTGGCGACTTTTCTCCAGGGTGTGACATTACTGGGTATTGTTCCGGTGAGTATTTTTGCGCTTTTCAGGATTAGCAAAGGTGATTTATTGAGAAATTTGCCACATATTTGCTTGCTTATGGGTTTTGTTGCCGTGTTTTTTGGTCTGATGGTTTTTTAACACAAAGAAGGAAAATCATCTTTGAATAGTTGAAGTATTGTCTCTATTCCCACAGTGCCTATGAAACCCTACCAGGGAAGCAGGGAGAGGATTGGGGCAATTCATTTATTTATTGCCCCTGGCTATGGTTGAATTAAACTGTACGTTGCTGGATTAAAGCTTCATAAGAAGCTTGGAAATCATCAACAGTAATCTTGATGGCAGCAGTATCTGTTTCACCTTGAGACCTAAACCGGCGAATTGCTTCTACAGCGGCCTGATTGCAGAGTAATACTAAATCCGCACCATTCCAACCTTCTGTCACCTTAGCCCAGTGTTCCAAATCTACATTTAAAAGAGGTCTGCCTTGATTGTAAACTTGCAAAATCTTGCACCGACTATCTAAATTCGGTAAATCTACTTTTAATTGTAAATCTAACCGCCCTGCCCGTAACAGAGCAGGATCTATGGCATCAGGACGATTTGTAGCCCCAATTACCAAAATATTTGCGCCGGTTCCTAAACCATCTAATTCCGTGAGTAATTGTCCTACTACCCGGTTACTGACTCCCGAATCACCGGTGTAAGTCCCCCGTGCTGGCGCTAATGTATCAAGTTCATCGATAAATATTACACAGGGATCTGCTTGTCGCGCCTTAGCAAATAACTCCCTAACTGCTTGTTCACTGGCTCCCACCCAACGGCTGAGTAAATCTGGTCCATTAATACCAATAAAGTTAGCTCGGGCTTGGGAAGCCACAGCCTTGGCTAATAATGTTTTCCCAGTACCGGGCGGACCCCACAAGAGTATTCCCTTGGGCGCTCTGGCTTTTGTTTCTTTGTAGAGTTCTGGATACAACAAAGCCCCTTCCACAGATTCCCGCAAGGTCTGTTTTATGGTTTCCAAGCCCCCAATATCTTCCCATTCCACATGAGGAACTTCAACTTCCATGCTACGAAGTACTGCTGGTTTGATTTCCTTGAGCGCCTGCAAGAAATCAGATTGCTGCACCGTAATAACTTCTGGAATTGGCATATCAATGGAAGGAACCTGACGGCGTAAAGCTGTGTATGCTGCTTTTTGACAGACAGCTTTTAAGTCAGCCCCCACAAATCCCACGGTGCGATCGGCAATAAACTCCAGATCAACTGTATTATCTAAGGGCATAGCACGAGTCAGGACTTGCAGGATTTCTTTGCGCCCATTGATATCTGGAACTCGAAACTGAATTTCTCTGTCGAATCGTCCGGGACGGCGTAGAGCTGGGTCAAGATGATCAGGGCGATTAGTAGCTCCGAGTAAAATCACGCCTTTGTTGTGGGAGAAACCATCCATGAGGCTCAATAGTTGGGCAACTAAACGCTTTTCTACTTCCCCTTCTACTGCACTACGGTCTGGGGCCAAGCTATCGATTTCGTCAATAAAGATAATACAAGGAGCATTTTTGGCAGCTTTTTCAAAAATAGCCCGCAGTTTTTGCTCTGCTTCACCATAATATTTGGTGATGACTTCAGGGCCAACAAGGGCAATGTAGTTAACCCCCAGTTCTTCAGCTAACGCACGGGCTGTGAGTGTTTTGCCGGTACCGGGGGGACCTACTAATAATACCCCATGTGTAGGTTCGAGTCCTAACTTAACTAGCAGGTCAGGGCGTTTTAAAGGAATAGCAATCAGTTCTTTGAGTTCTTTGAGTTCTTGGTTCAATCCCCCAATATCTTTGAGGGTTATACCTAAATTACCTTCAGGTTGTATATTGGGGTCAGATGCACCTGTATCACGTGCAGGGGAAGATGGGGTACGAATGGAAGTAGTACCAACATTACTAGTTGTATTATTATTAGTACGGGGAATGTTACCGGTTCTGGGAATACTGCTTAATGAACGTGAGTTAAACTGCACATCAGTTTTAATTTCTCCATTTTCCACTTTTTCTTCTAGAGTTTTCACCAACTCTATAAACTGCTCAAATCCCTTGAATAAATCACTCATAAAGTTCCTCGAAAAATGAATTGAGAAAATATATCTTAGGCTACATACAGCTTAAATTTGATATTGATTAATCAAAGTCAAATAAAAGATTTGCAGCTGCTTGAATACGGGCAATTGGTTCTACTGATCTAGGTAAATTGGGTAAGCGGATGATTGTTTGTTCGGGAAATAAGCTGGAGTCAATTCCTATTTCTTGAGTATAGCGATTTTGCACTACATAACGTTGTTGGATTCCCATATCTTTCAGGGATGCTGTTAGGCGTATATGTTCAGATATAATCGCACCTTCTGCCTGAATTACTCCCACAAATTGCGTATGCTTTGGATTTTTTAATTTCTTTTGGGCTTGGACAACTTGTTGACGTAAATTCCGCAACCGCCCAATTAAATCTAGTCTACCTACAACGTTCTGGTATTTTATCCATAACTTAAATATCCACGATAACCAATCTCCTAAAGCAGATGGCATTGCCAAAAATTGTAGCAGATGACCGGTGGGAGCAGTATCTAAAATAATCAAGTCTTGCTGGTTACTATCCAATAAGTCCATAATAGTGATTAGGGACAGTATCTCATCAATACCTGGTAAAGCTTGAGACATAATCTGTCGCCAAGCTCCTGGAAGATAAGCAATATCTATTGTGCTATCAGTTTCTGTTCCTTCACCACTAATCATATCCGCTAATTCCCAAAGATAATCCGTACGAAACTGATCTAATATTTCATCAGCATCAATTTCTTGTCCGGTCAAATTAGTTGCCAATGATGAGGCTTGATGTCCCAATTTTTGTCCAAATGCATCGCCCAAGGAATGAGCAGGATCTATGGAAATTATCCGAATTTTTTGTTGAGGATGACGATTAGCTAAACCCCAGCCTAAAGCTCCTGCAACTGTTGTTTTACCAACTCCTCCTTTACCCCCCACAATAATTAGTTGACATCCTTCGGCTACAAAGTCACTGAAGCTTGGGAGGATTCTACTTGGCCACTGAATTGCTGGCGGGGTAGAAAGTTCGACGCTGTCAATTTTTTGAATTTGTCGTGCCAGGTCATCCAATGCCAAGGAACCTAATGGTTCTTTTGCTTGTTGTGGTACAATGAAAACTGGTTGATCGCCGGCAATTTTTAAGAATTTATCGGTCAAATTTTGTTGCTCTGCATAGCGGTCTGTATTTATATCGCTATCTGTGATGATGCGATTTATCAGAATTCCCGTATAGTGAATATTGAGAGTTTTTAAATTATCTAAAAATCTTTCAGTTTCTGCTAAACACATGGGTTCAGCAATTGTGACTACCAAGCAACCTGTAAATGTCTCATCTTGTAGCAGTCGTCTCCCTTCTGCTAATTGAGATTTCATATCCTCCAGAAAATCATCTACTTCATCAGATTTATAGCTCCCTCTGAAACTCTCTGTGATCACACGATGTTTTTGTTGAAATAATTCAAAGGAATTTAAAATTACATCGAAGAAATCTTTTAATTGCAACAAATTTAATGTATGACCTGAAGGAGCCATATCAAGCACTATCCGGTCTACGGTTTTTTCTGAAAGTAGACGCTGAATTTCTAGCAATCCCATCAGTTCATTTAAGCCGGGCCAATTTAGATCCCAAACCGGGGCTAAATCTTCTCCGTCAGCTAAACTCCCTCGCTCAACTAGCAGTTCTAAGAATCGACTATATTTAGCCCTAAATTCCACTAATAGTTTTTCAGCATCTAATGCTCGAACACTCAAATTAGGTAAATCTTCTACCTGTGAACCATCATCTGTGACTTTTGAAAGTAATACATCTCCTAAGGAATGTGCTGGGTCTGTAGAAAGTAACAAAATTTTTTCCTCTGGAAACTTTGTCGCCCAGTAACGAGCAAAACTGCAAGAGATAGTAGTTTTACCAACTCCGCCTTTGCCGCTAAACATAACCAAGTTAAGTGAGTCGTACTGCTTCATAACTTTAAAAGAATTAGGAAAAGAATAAATAAACTTTAATTAAATAAAGTGGTAAGGAGGAAGAGAATCTCCTAACAATAAATTCCAACGAGGACAAGCTTTTTGCCAATTTAAAGTTTGTTCTAAAAACCAATTTTTATCTTCAATATTAACCAGCATATGAATGCTTACTTCTTGCTCTTTTTCTTTAACAACAACCGGATAATTATTGGTTGTTGTTATTAAATCAATGAGATAGTGTTTTTCTGCTGCTTGTGCAATACTAAAGTCTTTTTGGTTTTGATACTGTTGCTTTTTAGCTAAAAAGTAATCTTTTCCCCTGGCCTTTACTGGTGCTACTTCCTCTAGTATTACAGGAATCAATTTCAAAGTAAATTCAGTCTTACCATGAATTTTTTGTAGCTGCTGGCGATATTTTTCGGTATTTGATTCTAGGTGAATGAGCAGATTTTTCTGAGAATTAAAGCATATTCCAAACTGCACGGGTAAAACTGTAATCTGCTGGTAAAGCTCACAAATAACTCGGTCATGGCATAAAGCCATCTCGATAATTTTCTGCTCATTATGTTGGAATGACTCTAAAGATATTCCAGGCTCAACAATAGCCGAAAGATTAGTACTCTTAATCAGCACTACTTGACTAGCAGCACCTTGTGGTAAAATTAAGGGCAAGCTAGGTGTTTCTAAAAAGGCATAACTATAGAGGTTTTCTGATTCCATATACTGCACCTAGATAGTTGTATAATTTTAACTAATTCAGTTTCCGCTCCCACATTGTAATAATATTAAATTATCATCCTCGATTTGGTAAAAATTATACCATATTTTTATATTTTTGGTGATAGTGCCAGATTTTGAAGACTTATAGAGTTAGTTTAAAGTATTGCTGAAAATATTTACATATTCTTGAAAGATTTACAATGACACCTTAGTTAGCTATAATTAATAATTAATAACAATTCAGACATTGTTCATGAAAAATACTCCTAAGCGTAGTGTTATCAGACCTAAGATTAGTACAATGCCTCGCAATAAGAACGAGGCATCGTGCCAGCTGGAACTGTATCAAATGGTGACTGAAAAGGAACGTCTTCAAAGGGAACTATATTTCATTAGAGAGCGAACAAGTTTACTAAACAGGCGTTTAACTACCCTGAATCACCAAATAGAAGAAACCGAGAAAACGATTAAGAAATTCCGTCAAAATGATCCGGAGTTAACAAATACTCAAGATATAGGCTCTCGAAAAAATATATATGTTGAGTCTATTGAATCGGTGCAATCTAAGAACTACAATGTTCTGGAAATTGAATATTAAGTCGGTCATATTGCCGAAAATTTGACAACTCCCGGTTGGATCTTGATCTACTTAAGTCTATGCTCTCACCTGATTTTGTTCTTCCAAGGCTTCGTATTCTTCAGATTCTGCTTCCAGTCGGGCTTCTTCTTCCAATTCTTGGAGTTTTAAAAGAATTTCTTCTTCTTGAGCGTCATACTCTTCTTCGGTAATGTCGCCCATGTCTAGGGAAAGCTGCAGGGTCAATAATTGTTTGTTCAGGTTTTCTTGATCATTAAATTCGGTATTAGCACGCTCTTCAATTTTCTCTGCAATCCATACAACTCCATTAATTGGACCCATTATTGGAGATAGTAAAAGTTTCATCAGCATAGTCATAAATCCTTGGTAGTTGATATTGCATTTTTAAAGCTATTATTACATACAGCAAGAGGGATGGTAATAAATAGCTGCAATTGGGTCTATGGTTCAGCCAGTTGTGCAAATGTGTAGGGAGCAGTGAAATTGTTGTAGCGAATACGTAGGCGATCGCCAAATTTCATATCAATTGCTTCTACGATTTCACCGAATTTAGATTCACTTTCCCAAGGAATCAAAAATGCGGTGTTATAAATCATGTCCTCTGTCATAAGTTCACCCTCTATAACCTCTGTTGCTAAAGGATTTAGCTCATTAGAGAAAACTTCAATCACAGATTGTTTGCGAGCGGATAAATTACTTTCAATTAATTGTCCAATGTGAATCACCTCCTCTATACTTAATTTTCTACCTTCCATATTGTCACGCTCCTGTTTCAAAGCGAGATTAGATTCCATCATGGCTTGCAATTCAGACTTGCTATCCCAAAAAATCTTAACACTCACCTCTCTTTGTCCGGCCAGTTTTTGAAATAAGTTGTGCAATTGCTCTTTATATGGTTCGATGAGTTGTGTGGTTATTGCGTCCCAGTCTTTAATAACTAATCCGAACTGGAGAGGAAGAAGGACATTAAATCCTGCTTGCATTGTCTCCTCTAACACTTTTTCATGAGTTAATAAATTGCGTCGAGAAGCCAAATATTTCTCTTTAGATGCTTCTGAATATAAAAAAGTCAATCCATCAACTACCTGACTATAAACAGGTTTCCCGTCCAATCCTGTAATAGAAACAGAGCTAGGAATTATATCGGGGAAAATCCCATACAAATAAAGACCAAAATTCATTAATTTATTAACCCATTGAGTTGGAATTTACAACTGATCACTTTTGATTACATTGTTTTGGCGGTCAAAACTAACCGTAACTTAGCATGAATCAGGTCTAGTTGAGCTAAACCGATATCTATCTCACCGTCTACAACAACTCCAGTATTTAAAAGCCGGTCTAATAACTCTACCACTGAAGCCTGATTGCTAGTTTCCCCTGGATAATAAGAACCAGAGGGAGGTAAAAGACTACCAAAATCTCCTAAATTTACATTGAGGTCTGATGGCTCAATTTCAAATATCTGACAAAAATCTAAAATTTGTGACTCTAACTTTTGCAAACTTTCCGCCGCTCGGTCTAAATCAGATTCACACAGTAACTCCTGTTCCATACGCCGAATTACTTGCGCTTCCATTAGTTGACGCAGCAATTCTAATACAGTCAATAATAAAGGAGCTAAACCCGCTTCGTTATTTTTAGAAGCCTTGGTTGGTAAATCCTTAAAGTCTTCCGATGGATTACAAACCATTTCTATAAATGTAACCTAAACTTTCAGTTTCTTTGAATGCAATTCAATCAGTCATTTTTCAATAGTTATTAACCGTCCCAGTCTGTTTGACTTTCGCTGGTTCAAACAGAAATTTTAACCAATTACTCATCTAACTGGGAATCTCGTGATCAAATAATTTCCTGGTTACTTAATCATGTTGAATATTCTCTGGTAATGGAGTTTGATCTTGGATACTCGCAGACTTAAGTAACTTTATTTCGGATTCTAGACTCTCCAGGCGATTTTGAAGCTGTTGATTTTCTTCAATTAATCTTTGGGCTTTACTGCTCAGATAAGGGTCATTTTCCCACCAATTAATACCCATTTCCTTGGCTTTATCAACGGAGGAAATTAACAAGCGAATGCGAATATGTAAAAGTTCAGTTGATGCGATAGATATAGAAATATCGCCCGCAATAACAACGCCCTTATCTAAGACTCTTTCCAGAATGTCCGCTAAGTTTGAGCCTTGAGTAGATGTGTTAATAGTTCGACTTGAGTTTGTCTGATGACGTGTTGGTAGTATGGGGGTAGAAGTCACGAATAATTCAACTCTTGAATAGTATAAAGACGATAATTTTGCTCACAAACAATTTGTGTTCCAAAGAACCAGAAGCATTTAGTATTAGATGCCATCTGGAGCTAAGTCTTTGAAAATTCTAGTTATTACTTGACTTTTTGGTATGAGTTTAGTGATTATAAACTTCTTTATCAAAAAGATCAGCATTTTCTAAATCTGTCTTTGGCTGTGAAAGTTCTGTTTGGAAACTAGTCTTGCTAAGTAATTCCATTAAAATATTTGTCGCTTCACTCATAGCTAAATTACTGCGGTTGCACAGAACATCGATAGCAATCTCCTGAAAGTCTGGATTTTCTACTTCTACTATAATGTCATTTTCCGCACATACTTTAGCAATCATCAAACAAGACCGTAAACCTGAAGTTTTCTCTGCTTCTATAGCCAGACGAAACGATCTTACCAACTGCACTATTAAGTAAGCAGATTCTCGAGATATGTTTGTTTTCTGAATTAATATTTCGCCTTGAGTTATCTCATCTGGTTCTGGCATATTAATAGTTACCAACCTATCCATCAAAGCATCTTGGGTTGAATGAACTCCGCAGTATTCTTCGGGATTGGATGTAAATATAGCGCGAAATTTCGGATTAACGTGTAGATACTCTGGCT
This sequence comes from Anabaenopsis tanganyikae CS-531, assembly GCF_029891675.1. NCBI lineage: Bacteria > Bacillati > Cyanobacteriota > Cyanophyceae > Nostocales > Nodulariaceae > Anabaenopsis > Anabaenopsis tanganyikae. The sequence continues at coordinate 25,807 of NZ_JANQDF010000060.1, read as the reverse complement.
GATTACTACTAGGAGGTAGGCTGAGAATTTTTTCTTCTAAAGCTGAAAGTAAAACGTTATTAACTTCTGGACGTGAACGGTTAAATTCATCATAGACTAAGGTAAAACCTTCTCGACAGGCTAAAGTCAGTCTAGAATCAACCCAGTTCTGTTGTAATTGGTCTTCTACTTTAACGACGTTGTGAATATAATTGTCCAGTAATTTCTTGCGAGTATAACCAGTTTCACTACCAATCAAATCCGAACTTTTAAATTCGTCATCGCCAAACAGTAACATTACTGGGATCTCGAGACAGTGCGCTATGTGGAGTGCTAAAGTTGTTTTACCTGTTCCCGCAGGGCCTCGCAAGTGAACGGGAAACCCTGATTTGAGATAACGCAATGCTCTAGCTGCTACTTTCTCAATCGCAGGTGTCATGACAAACTGTCCTGGACGGACACGAATAACTGCTCTTTTGTGATTCGTATTGGTGATAGCCATAAATTGAAGCTGGTAATAAATTGAAGGTGTGTGAGACTATAGACTGAAAGATTTCAAGTGTTACTGTCAATTGGGATTTGCCAAGGGACTCTCTGCACTTTAAAGGTGTGTAGTGATATCAAATTTTTCTAGCGGTCTAGTTTTTGAAGTCCCAGGCTAGGTTTTGATTTTTTCTATTCACTTGATGATCTTAACATTTTTGACGCTAACTAAAACCAGGATTTGTGATCCAAATCCCAGTTATAAGTTGAGAAAGCATGGAACTATCTTTATATTCAATCAGAGGGAAATTAAGGTGCAATTATTGATTTAATGTGATAGAGTTCCTCTCTATCGTACTATATAAAGGTAAATAAATCTAAAACTCTAGTTAAGTAACACTATTGACTTTATTCGTTAAGCAAATATTGGAATCAGTGGGTTAGCAATACAAGCCTATTTTACTAAAGTCTCGGAACACTTTAATTTTATTAATTAACCCCTTGTATTAGCAGTTTTGCAACTGAAAGATAAAGGGGGTTTATTATTTAGCCCAATTGTGAAACAGATGAGATGTGTTTATTGCGAATCTTGATTAAAGTCCGGATCCACCAATAACACTCATAAACAAATCCTGACGGAATTGACGCAGTTCTGCTGCTTGGGCTTTGGCCTTAGCAACACGTTCTTTAGCAGTGGTGGCTAAAAATTGCTCAGTTTCTTGCTGTAGGTTTTGATAGAACTCAAGCAATGCTGCCGCTTGTGCTTTCGCTTGAGCAACACGTTCTTGAGTTGTGGTTGTTAAAAATTGCTCAGTTTCTTGCTGCAGGTTTTGATAGAAATCGAGCAATGCTGCTGCTTGTGCTTTCGCTTGAGCAACACGCTCTTGAGTTGTGGTTGTTAAAAATTGCTCAGTTTCTTGCTGCAGGTTTTGATAGAACTCAAGCAATGCTGCTGCTTGTGCTTTCGCTTGAGCAACACGTTCTTGAGTTGTGGTTGTTAAAAACTGCTCAGTTTCTTGCTGTAGGTTTTGTTGGAACTGACGCAGTTCTGCTGCTTGTGCTTTCGCCTGAGCAACTCTAGCAATACTTTGAGCAACTCTAGCACTTTTGCTGCAATCAATAAGTTTATTAACACTCTCGAAGATGGAGCGGTTTTCTTCCCGGATTCTTTCCATCAAAGCAGACATGAACTTCTCCTGAATAATGATAAAGTGGTCTTAACCATTTGATAATTAAGCAGGAACTGCTGCAGACTGAGTGAGTCCTACTGCTTCTGCATATTTCAGGTAAGTTTCTACAGAAGCAATGACAATTCTAGCTTCAATAGCCAGTAATTCGATACCAACTAAAGAAACACGAGCCCAAGCATCGATGACGATACCTTTGTCCAGGATTCTATCAATAACTTCTGCCAAGCTGGAGGAAGAGTTAGTTTTTTCAACTGCCATATGTTTACACCTTACAATCCCTTGTAACCGTTAGCTATCAAGCTTTTTTTAAATTTGCAAAATGCAGAATAACGCAGAATAACTATAAGAAACTTATAGTTATTCTACAAAAATGGATTTTATTGTGAGAATTATGCAGGAACTGCAGCAGACTGAGTCAGACCTACTGCTTCTGCATATTTCAAGTAGGTTTCTACAGAAGCGATTACGATTCTAGCTTCAATAGCCAGTAATTCGATACCAACCAAGGATACACGAGCCCAAGCGTCGATAACGATACCTTTGTCAAGGATTCTGTCGATAACTTCTGCCAAGCTGGAGGAAGAGTTAGTTTTTTCAACTGCCATATGTTTACACCTTAGATAATTGTCGCAAAGTTTACCTGTGGCAAAAAAAGAATGTGTTTTTTTACTCACAATTGGAACATTAGCATCTCTCCCCAGCATTTGGCAATACCTTGGAACAAAAAAAGTGTAAAAAAGTTTAAAAAAGTTAATTTATGAAATTGATGTATGAAAAAAGTATATTTTTAGGAAAAAAAGTCACAAATTGTGACAAATTGCTGTATAATCTGAATTTTTATGACTTTTACTCTGTTTTAATACTATTTACGGCGTCTATAAGGAGCATCGCAGTTTGGAAAGTGCAGGATAGAACATCCCCCCCAGCTTCGGGGGGCGCGATTGCGGTATCACTGAAGTTCCTCGCTTTTATTGATCTCGCGACCAGCCGAACTAGAAAGAACATTATGTTTTATGCTGGTAACTGTAAATGTGGGAGTAAAAAACTATGGTATCAGCACCGCATCTGCTGACAGACCCATTTTTGCAACTGCCAACTACCAACTCAGTGCAAGTAGTTTGGTTTACTGAATTTGCAGGTCAAGAACACGTGGTTTACTACGGTGAAAATCTGGATAAATCGAGATGGGCAAAAACGAGTAAACTTAGCCGCACAAGAGAAGACCAGCAATCAAAAGTAGCAAATACAACTATAAATCAACCTGTCAAACGCCATATTTGGCGACACGCAGCTGAGGTGACGGGGTTAACCCCCGGTGTGCGTGTTCCCTATTTTGTTATGAGTGTGCGAGAAGATGGTGCAAGTGTTAGGAGTGATGTTTTCACTCTCGCGCCTACCCCGGAGCGGGGTCAAGCAATGAAGATTCTATTGACTTCAGACCATCAATTAAAACCGATGATAGCAGCCAATCTGCAAAAGGTGGTGGAAACAGTCGGACAAATAGATGGGGTATGGTTCGCTGGTGATTTAATTAATGTGAGCGATCGCGCCTCAGAATGGTTTGATGATCATCGGGGTGGTGCGTTCTTTCCGGCTTTACAAGGTCGTGCTAATTATAAAATGGCGCATAATGGTGTTGAAACCATTTATACAGGTGGTGAAATCATTCAACACGCCCCCATGTTTACAGCCATTGGTAATCATGAAGTCATGGGGAGAGTTGGGAGAAGCAATAGTTTAAACAATGAGTTTAATGATACCATTCCCCGTGCTGTCGCCGAAAAATTATACAGGGGAAATTCTTTAATAGATAATTCCTTTAATACACAGACCTACGAAGAGATTTTTAGCTTACCTGAAAGTGAATCCGGCGGTAAAAAGTATTATGCAGTGAGCTTTGGGGATGTGCGTCTAGTAGTACTGTACGTAACTTGTATGTGGCGAACCCAAAAAATAAATACAGTATACAGAGGTAGATATACAGAAGCAGTCCAGGATTTAGACAATCCTGAAAATTGGGGTTATGGACAGTTTATTTTTGAACCAATTGCCAAAGGTAGTGAGCAATATAATTGGTTAGAAGCAGAACTTGACAGTGAAGAGTTTCAACAAGCCAAATATAAAGTAGTGATGTTCCATCATCCCCCCCACACTCTGGGTGATAACATCGTCCCTGCTTATACTGACCCAGTGCAGATCATAGAACGTGATCACAAAGGTAAGATTACCGCTGTCCGTTACGAGTACCCCAAAGACACAGACTATATTAACCGTGATCTTGTCCCGTTACTAGAAGCGGCTGAAGTGCAACTAGTATTATATGGACATTCCCACCTGTGGAATCGGTTTATAAGTCCTAGTGGAATGCAGTTTCTAGAAACATCGAATGTGGGTAACTCCTATGGTGCTGCTTGGGGGAACAACAAACGAGAAATACTGACTGTATCTCAAGAAGATTATATTGCAGTGGGTGATCCTTACGGATTAGAACCAGTAGTCCCAACCATAGCACCTTTGTTAAGGGAAGATAATCAGCCCATTCCTTACATAGCGAGTAACGACATCACGGTTTTTAGTATATTTAACACAGGCACTGGGATAGTAACTAGCTATTATTTTGATATGCGTAAACCAGATTCAGATGTAGTAAAATTCGATGAATTTAAATTAAAATAATCCCATCCCAGAAACCTCTGTGTTTGTCTGTGTAGTTCCTTTATAGTGCGCACAAAAAAATATAGCAACCTCAACAGGTTGTGATAAACTCTCAGCCAGAGAAAATAAAAAGGTACTAAAAATGACTAAGCTGCGGGTGGGACTGCTGTTTGGGGGTCGTTCGGGGGAGCATGAAGTTTCAATTAGTTCAGCACGAGCGATCGCCCGTGCCTTAAATGTAGAAGAAAATGCTCACAAATACGAAATATTGTCTTTTTACATCCAGAAAAATGGCTGCTGGTTAGGGGGAGAACTAGCACAGCAGATTCTAGAAACTGGTATTCCCCAATTAGAAACCCAAAACTTGAACCCGTGGCGATTACCTGACCAAGTAACAGAAGTAGATGTTTGGATTCCCATTCTGCACGGTCCCAACGGAGAAGACGGTACTATTCAGGGGTTGCTGACATTAATGCAAGTTCCCTTTGTGGGTTCTGGGGTCTTAGGTTCGGCTGTAGGTATGGATAAGATTGCCATGAAAATGGCTTTTGAGCAAGCCGGATTACCCCAAGTGAAATACAAGGCCTTAACTAGAGCGGAAGTTTGGTCAAATCCCTGTGTGTTTCCCAAACTATGCGATGAAATAGAGTCAGCCTTAGACTATCCCTGTTTTGTGAAACCTGCTAACTTAGGTTCATCAGTGGGTATTGCCAAAGTGCGATCGCGTTCAGAGTTAGAAGCGGCCTTAGATAATGCTGCTACTTATGACAGACGAATAATTGTGGAAGCGGGTGTAGTTGCTAGAGAAGTAGAATGTGCCGTATTAGGTAATGATCAAACTAAAGCCTCCATTGTAGGAGAGATTACTTTCCACAGTGACTTCTATGATTACGAAACTAAATATACTGTAGGTAAGGCAGATTTATTAATTCCTGCACCCATTCCAGATGGTGTGAGCCGCCAAATCCAAGATATGGCCTTACAAGCCTTTGCAGCTGTGGATGCTGCTGGGTTAGCAAGGGTAGATTTTTTCTTTGTGGAAGCTACCGGGGAAGTATTAATTAACGAAATCAACACCTTCCCAGGCTTTACTGCTACCAGTATGTATCCGCAGCTTTGGGCTTATAGTGGTATACCCTTTGCGGAATTAGTAGACCGGTTAATTCAATTAGCTCTAGAAAGGTATAAGGTTTAAATGATAAAAATATAATCAGATATAGTCAGATGTAATCATTTATGGGATATTTTGGGAATGAAACTATCTGACTACCCTAAATCAAAGGGAATAAATTACCAGACTGCTTGGAGGATGTGGAAACGTGGTGAACTTAAAGCTACTCAGCTTCCTACAGGTACAGTCATCGTTGATGTACAAAAAACCTTTGAAGGAGTTGTGATTTATACGAGAGTATCTACTGCTGAAAATAAAAGCAATTTAGACTGAATTGCACACCTGGCTACTGATACCTGATGTCTAAGCCTCCACTACAATCATGAACTAGAGGGGCGTAAGTTGAAACTAACCATGGAACATAGTCACAGTAGACAGTATGAGGCGAGGCAAATCAGAAGACCGGGAAATAGGAAATCAAAATTAGTCGATAATTTCAACATTTTTATCTATGTGCTGATACGTCATCCAGGGTTATTGTTGACTGGGTTGTTCACAATCCTCATAGGAATTACCGCCTTAGCTTTGTATAGCTTGGGTGATGTTGGTAGTAAACATAAGGTAGAGCCACTAGAAATACCGGCTGTAGTGGCCAAACCAATGACAAGGCCTTCCGACAAGAACAATCCTACACCTTTATGGATGGTAGCGGCCATCGCCCTGAGTTGTGCCAGTGGTTGCTTAATGATTTTGCGACTAGTCAATCACCAGGTATCAAGAGCGGACAAACCCATCACTAGTCCAAGAGCAAAATCAAGGATTTTAAATAGTTCACCTATTGTTGCACCACTCGAACCCAGGCTAAGGAAATCAGATACACCGGAAACGGTTCTAGCATCAGAAGATATGCATCCACTGGATAAAAGGCAAGAAATTTTGGCAGAGTTGATGGATATTCGTCAAAAAAATTCTTGGTCGGCAATTTTATTGTCCAAATCTCAACCTGGTTCCTAAGTTGATCAAATGTGAGCTTTGTCCATAATCCCAGGGGTAACCAATAGCCATGATAACAATCTAAAAAACTGCCAAAATGGCAACCATACTGAGATTTAGTGGGTTAGATTAAAGAAGACAAAAACAAGACGGGTTCTATTAATTGGGATTATCAAGAATAAACTTACCTTGATAAAGGATAACGGTTTTAATCAATAGTTTTGGTATTTGTCGCACCGGGAATATTAAATATATCCGCGTTGTCACTGTTATATACATTAGCCCCCTAAATCAATGACAGTGCTGATAAATATTCCTGAACACTACAGCAGCAAATACCAGAGTGAGAGGTTCAAGGCGATTGGTATGCCTTCTCTCACTCTTTTTTTTTCGGTCAAAAATTTGTCTTGTGCAAAAAATCAAGAATAGCTGCATTGATCACCGCTGAGGAACCAGTCGCAGCATCATGACAGCAGTTATCTAAAATTCTTAGCTGGGAATGAGGGATAGATAGATGTAACTTTTTACCATGACTGAGGGGGAACCAACTATCTTGATCTCCCCACATAATCAGTGTGGGACATTTAATATTACCTAAATTATTTTGAATCTGACTGAGCATATTAGGTTTATTAAGTTGCCAGTTCTCTATTTCCTGTGCTGCTATTTGTAACTCCTCAGCGACTTTGACAATAGTCCCAGGAAACTCAATAAATGGATAGGTTATCCAATACACATCTTCTTGTGTCAACAGTGATGGGTCGAAAAGCACTCCACGCCTTTCTATAGCCATGATTTCTCGTAATATAGGGGCAAATAGATAAGCTAAACGCAAAGAGTCTATTGTATCTAATACTTCTATTGGCGTTTTAGCAAGTATCCACATTGCCCAATGGGGTAACCGTTCGGTGAAAATAGGTACATTGACAACTATTAACCGCCCCACTAATTGGGGATTGTGTTGAGCTAGGGCCAGGGCTACTAATCCCCCTAAAGATTCTGCTACAATGGCGGCGGGTTGATCACATAAAGCCTGAATAATTCTTTCTAACTCAATAACTTGATGACCGTTCTGTTCTCTACGTAACCGAGGTTTTTCCGAAAAACCATAACCTTTGGCATCAAAGCAAATGACTCGAAAATGTTTAGATAATGGAGCAATACTATGGCGCCAATTGTAGCTCCAACTACCCATACCGTGTAATAAAAATAATGGCTGACCATTACCTACTTCACCATAGGCAATTTCTACGGGATGTCCATGTGTATCACTAATAATGAGAGTTTGTCTACCTTGAGGAAACGTAGCCTGCCACCAATCTTTCATTCCTTTATGCATAAGTTGTTTAAGGCATTCTCATTATTATCATGGGAATGCTATTAAGACAATGGCATGAAAATATAGATTTTCCTAATTTTTGCAGATGTGCTGAGTTATTTGTGGAAAAATATCAGCCTATGGGCTAATGAATAAACCTACTGACAAATCAAATAGGAATGCTAAAAATTTTGGTATTTATTTGCTCCGAGGTAGAGTCAACTGTAAATGTTCTTCCAATAGCTTGATATTATACTCATTAGCTGTCCAGGCGAAATCAAATAAGTCTCCCATGATGGGGACAGTACCTACTAAGCCATCGATGATCACATTCAAGACCATTCTGCTTAACATACCTTTAGGAACACCTATTCTGGCGGCTTCGATAACGATGTAACTAGCCAGGATGACTCCCAAAATGTCGCCACCAATGGGTAAAAATCCCACAAGGGGATCTAAACCAATGTGAATTGGGGTTCCGGGAATGGTGACAACTTTATCAAGGATGCGACTCAGCTGACGCAGCCGTTTGAGTGTGAGTGCTTGAGGGTCGGAATCAAGATGGGAAAGCCGTCGATAAGAATCAGGCATGGAGGCGATCGCTTATTTGAGGTGAAATTTTTACTAGTGTATGGATTTTGCGATTATTTGTCGATATTACTACTGGCGGCTATCTGGATGATTTTAATGTAAGTTGGATTACCGCCCTAGGTTGAGATTCTGCTCCTGTTTGCCAGTCTATGCGATCGCTGCTAATTTGCCATTGTAACCCCAAATATTCTATCACTGCTTGCGATCGGTCTAGGACAAGTTCCGCTAACTCATTTTCTCTCTGATTAATGATCATTTGTAGGTTTAAACCGGGCTGCTGCTGTAAAATTTTACCTGCACGGTCTAATAATTGACGGTCATCTGACCTAATTTCTGATTTCTGATTCTCAAAAGATATAGCCCCTAAAGAAGTAGCTACTCTCTGCATACTCACCTGAACAGACTGATCATCTAGGAGACTTCTGACGCTATCGGCGACTAAAGTTTGAGCATCTCTATCAATATCCCGTTCACTGAGATACACCACCCGGATGCTTAAAGGCGCAACTGGACTAGTAGTTAACTCGTAATTAATCATTTTTGCTGGTGGGGGAAGCCGCAAATCAAGCAATGCAGATTGAATTTCCTGCACAAAAATTGATTGTAACTGGGCGATGGTTAACACTGGTTCAGGGGGTTGTTCCTTTGGTACTGGGCGTAAGAGTTCATTGGATGCGGTGGGAATTTCCACCAGCTTCAGCGCTAATAATTCTTGAGGTCTTCCCAAGCGGGAAGCTAAGATTTGAATATAACTATCCTGCTCCTCTGCTGAATATTGCTGACTTGTAAACACCTGAAGTTGAATTGTCAGCTTATCCTTTTGTTCTGAAGTCGAGATGTTGCTAATGAAAGAACGTGCTTCACCATCGGCAAAAGTAGCAAAGTTTTTCTGCCACACATCCTTTGCGGAACTACGAATACGATTTTCCTGTTGCTGGAGAGCAATTTCCCGTCCGAGTTGACTCAGGGAACGATTGAGCGGGAAAATAATCGCGCCAATGGTGATAATTATTAACAATAGTCTGCCTGGAAGCGAGCCAATTTTGCCCAGTTTGCTATAAGCGGGTACTTTTTCCAACCAATTCTGCACCCAGAGACTCTCTGGATGTGTGTTACGCCATTCCCTAACTCTTTCTCTTACCTGATGATTGTCAATATTTAGTCCCAGAAACACCAGCATGGCAGTAAAGGTAATGGCTACCAAGTTAGTGAAAAAAAGTAAGCCGCCACCACTAGCTACCTGTATTCCTTGGACGCTATTGAGGCTGATAGCCACCCCAATACCATAGCCGACAACACATAGTGGCGGCATCAAGGCCACGGCAATCGCAACACCAGGAATGGAAGTAGCCACCCCTTTGGGTTCTTTACAAATTGCCACAGAACCCACTGCACCGGAAAACAGGGCGACTACTAAATCCAGAAGATTAGGTTGAGTCCTGGCTAAAATCTCACTGGTAATTTCTTTGAATGGCAGCAATGATACTAGTATTACAGCAAAGGAAATGGCAACTAGACAACTTAATATTAAATTCAGCAGTGAGCGGATGGCTAAGACGACATCACCCGCAGCTAGTGCTAGTCCATTGGCGAGAATACCCCCCATTAATGGAGAAATCAGCATGGCACCAATAATCACAGCGGGACTATTCAGAACTAGTCCTAGGGTAGCAATACCAGCGGAGAACAAAACTTGAATCCAATAACTAACATCGTCCAGGCTGAGTGAACTACATATTTCCAGGTATACTTGCTCTTTACGAGCTTGACCTACTCCCAAGTTGTTGGCAAACCAGTTTCTAAACATATAAAATCCTCATAGCAGCCCCAATCAAAAAGTACCGGTAAGTTAGGCATAATTTAAGTGTGTTATCATTCTATGGTATATTTATATGCTATTGAAAAATAATTATCTCATTACCAACAACTGGGTTACGGGCTATAAGCTTGTCTTGGGAGTCAATAATTTCTAGATGGGTAAAATCAAGTTCTTGAGAGCGTTGTAATATTTCCCCAGCTAGTTGCTTTTGTTCAGATTCTGGGAGATTGTACCAATCATCATTAATTTTGACAGTCAAATTACTAGTACGGAAGTTAGCTTGTATTGATTGTATTAAACCAGATGCAAAGCGATCGCTAATTTCGGCTACTTGATTTTTAATGGCTGCAATCAAGGTTTCTTCTGGTGTCAATTTTAAGATGGGTATTGGTTGTGGTTCCGGTATGACTTCCGGGGTGGGTATTGCTTCTGGTTCCGGTATGACTTCCGGGGTGGGTATTGCTTGTGGTTCCGGTATGACTTCCGGGGTGGGTATTGCTTCTGGTATGGGTGCTGGAACTTCCGGTGTGGGTATTGGTTCTGGTATGGGTGCTGGAACTTCCGCAACCGGCGCAACTGTAGCTACTTCAGTTTGATTTTGCATAAAGATACTTACAGTTGACCACATTACCGCCACAGTGATCATGGCTAAAATTCCGCTCAAAACTGCATCTGACAAGTTGTTAGACACATTTGATGGTAGAAACAAGCGGACTTGTCTTAAAAATCTATTCCATTGTATTACCAGACCTTGCCAAAAACGGGGTGTTTCTTCACTACCTGGTAGTACTGGAGTCTCAAGTTTAACTACCGCGGTTTCTAAAATTCCAATCGTCCCTCTGATAATTTGGATAATTTTAACTTTCCAAAGGGGTACTTGGGGCGAAGGAGAAGGTTGTGAATTTTGATTGTCTTGTGACATGGAATTTTGACTGCTGCTTGTGCCTTAATGTATCACTTCGTTGATCATGAGTTCTTCGGCTAAACTGACTAGATATTGAGTTTGGTAAGTTTTATGAACCTGAAACGCCGTCAATTCTTATTTTTAGGTACTCTTGGCACTATGGGGACAGGACTTTTAGGCTGGACGCTCACTCGTCCCAATAGCCGAATTAATAATAATATGCCAAATTCAAGAGTATTAGCCACCACCCCACCCAAAAAGGACTTACTATTACGTTTTACCTCCGTTGCGGATACTGGGACTGGCGCTAGAGGTCAGTATAGCGTGGCTGGGGCAATGAATTATTATCACCAAGAAAATCCTTATGATTTAGTGGTTTTAGCTGGAGACAATATTTACAATGATGGCGAAATTGAAAAAATCGGTGCTGTTTTTGAACGTCCTTATGAAAAATTATTGACACAGAATGTAAAATTTCATGCTTGTTTAGGTAATCATGATATTCGCACTGAGAACGGCGACCCTCAAATCAAATATCCCGGCTTTAATATGCAGGGGCGTTATTACACATTTCGCCGCGATGCGGTGCAATTTTTTGCTTTAGATACTAACCGTAATGCTGACTGGGAAAATCAAGTTATTTGGTTAGAACAGGAATTAAGCCGCAGTGATGCACCTTGGAAAGTGGTATTTGGACATGATCCATTTTACTCATCGGGTCACTATGGAGTCAGTCAATCACTAATTAAACGCTTTACGCCTTTATTTAAAAAGTATAATGTGCAGCTTTACATCAATGGTCACGACCACCATTATGAGCGCACTGGTAATATTGATGGTACCACCTATTTAACTACTGGTAGTGGTGCTGGTGTTCGTCCTGTGGGGCGTTCTCAGTGGACAGAACATTCTGCCGAAAGATTGGCTTTTGCTGCTTATGAGGTGTATCCAGATAGAATTGAGGTGAGGGCGATGGGTACTGATAAACGAATTTTTGATCAAGGTGTGATTCAGTTTAAGTCTGTTTAATCTCTGAGTATCTGGTGGCTAATACCCACCAAATAAATTAGCACTATCAAACTTAAAACGCCTTCCTTGCTTCAAGACCAACGTTCTTATAGCTCCTAGGAGGATTGACTTGGCTAAATCCATCAGTCTACTCTTTGTAACTGGGCTAGGTGGGGGTCAACAATTTTCTGCCCCAAACTGGCGAATTTAATCGCTACGGATACCTTATTCCCTTGTCCGAAAATATGCGTTATTTTACCTATACCAAATGCTTTATGTAATACCTTATCCCCAACTTGCCAAGTTTGGGTTGTATAAGGCTTACCGCTAGCTTTGACAGCAGTTTTGCTCTGGGTATGACGGCTTTGATGGTGAGTAGTTAATAATTCTTCTGGTAATTCATTGAGAAATTGCGATCGCATCGCCGGTTCACGAGAACCATATAAACGACGTTCGCGGGCGTATGATATATATAACCTTTCTTGGGCGCGAGTAATGCCAACATAACATAGGCGGCGTTCTTCTTCTAAAGCTGCTGGGTCGTTAATAGAACGGTAATTAGGAAATAATCCCTGTTCTAATCCCACTAAAAACACCACAGGAAATTCTAACCCCTTAGAAGAGTGCAAGGTCATTAAAGATACCGCCTTTTGCCCTGCTTTTAAATTATCCAAATCAGAACTGAGGGCGCTACTTTGCAAAAAGGCTGTGAGGGAAACGTCCTCACTTTCTTCTTGAAATTGGAGTACGGCGTTATAAAGTTCCTGAACGTTTTGAATTCTATCTTCGGCCTCATCTGTGGCTTGGTTTTTCAGGTCTTGAGTATAACCAGACTGCTCTAGCAGTTCTTGTAAAAGTTGGGAAACTGAAACTGTTGCGGCTTTTTCCTTGCAGTTGTTAATCATTTGAGCAAAGTTATTCACAGCTTTGGCCGACCTTCCCGCCAATGTATTAACTGATGTTTCATCACTGAGTATTTCCCACAAGGTTATCCCCAGTTCTTGAGAGGCGTTAACTAAGCTTTCAATGGTGGTTTTACCAATACCGCGCCGGGGAGTATTGATGATTCGCAGTAAACTAACTGTATCAGCAGGATTGGCGATCGCTCTGAGATAAGCTAAAACATCTTTGATTTCTTTGCGATCATAAAACTTCATTCCTCCCACAACAGTATAAGGAATTTGATTCCTGACTAAAAACTCTTCAAAAGGTCGTGATTGGGCATTAGTCCGATAAAGAATCGCAAAACTACCCCAGTCTAACTCAGGATTTTGCTGTTCTAAACCAAGAATTTGCTCAATGACAAACTGGGCTTCCTCAATTTCATTATCTGCTTTATGACAATAAATTTCCTCACCCCTTCCTCGGGTGGGTTTGAGGACTTTATCAATACGTTGAGTGTTATTCTCGATTAATTCATTAGCTGCTTGCAGAATATTCTCACAAGAACGGTAATTTTCTTCCAGCTTCACCATGGAACGGGTATCATCATCAGCTAAACCATCACCGAAGTCTTGCTGAAATTCTAATAAAATAGTGAAGTCAGCCATTCTGAAGCTGTAAATAGACTGGTCTGCATCACCCACCACAAACACTGAGCGGTTTTGCCATTCCCATGCACTCTTGTTCTCTTCACCATTAGTCACTAACAAGCGAATCAAATCATACTGAGTGCGGTTAGTATCTTGATATTCATCTACCAGGATATGGCCAAACTTACCATGCCAGTAACCTAAAACCTGCTCGTTTTGCTGAAACAATCTTGTAGGGACGAGAATTAAATCATCAAAGTCGAGAGCGTTATTTTCTGCTAACTTATCTTGATAACAATTATAAACCTCGGCGATCACCCGCCCGCGATAATTGGGTTGTTGCCGCTCAAACTCGCGGGGTGAAAAGCCTTGATTTTTAGCGTTACTGATGGCATAGCGCACAGAGCGCGGGTCAAATTTCCTATCGTCTAAATTTAGCTGTTTGCTGACAATCTCTTTAACTAGACTTTGGACATCGGATTCATCAAAAATCGAAAAATTACGAGTCCAAATCCGTCCTTTTTCATCTTGGTATTTCTCAATATCAAACCGGAGAATCCGAGAAAATAAACTATGAAAAGTCCCACACCACAAGTCTTTAATGGTATTTTTATAGACTTGCGATCGCAACTGCATTTGCTGGTATTCTGTCAACACCTCAAATTTTTGGCCATGTTGTTTCATCGCCAAGTCTTGAGCAAATAGCGTTTGAATGCGTTCCTTCATCTCCCGCGCAGCTTTATTAGTAAAAGTAACCGCCAGGATATTCTCTGGATGAACACGGTGTTTGAGAATCAGGTTAGCAATGCGATATGTCAGCGCTCGTGTTTTACCCGAACCTGCACCAGCAACAACTAATAGCGGACCACAATAGTGTTCGACGGCTTGACGCTGACTGGAGTTAAGATGGCTAAGAAAATCAGTAGTTGTTGTCATAGCCGTGTAGGTAAATCATTGACTACTTGCATATTAGCAGAGTATGTGAGCCATAAGATTTTACCTACCTGCCTTAATCTTGCATAGTCAGTGGTAAGTGAACAGTGAAAGTAGATCCCACTCCGGACTGGCTTTTAACAAAAACCTCACCACCCATCATCTGGCAAAAGTGGTGGGTAATTGCTAAACCCAATCCCGTACCACCATACCTTTTTGTGGTTGATGTGTCCCCCTGTGTAAAAGGTTTAAATAATTGTTGCTGTTGAGTCTCAGACATCCCAATTCCTGTATCAGTGACGCTGAAAGTAATTATACTAAAAGGACTATCTGGGAGTACGTATGTCTTTTCCCGTTTGACGTTTAAGGTTACCTTACCATTGGTGGTAAACTTAGCAGCATTACTGAGTAAGTTTAATAATACTTGCTTCATCCTCGTGCGATCTGCGTACATTGTACCCAGTTCCTGATCACAATGCACTTCTAGGATATTCTGATTTTTGTCCATAGCGGATTTAACTGTCAGAACCACATTATTGATCAGCGCCGCAATGTCGAATGTCTCTGGGTAGAGAGTCATTTTCCCTGCTTCAATTTTTGACAAGTCCAGGATGTCATTAATCAGTTCTAGGAGATGTCTACCAGCCAAATTAATGGTTTCTAAGTCAGTGATAAAATCTGGAGATAAATTTAAATCTGTGGCGTCATCTTGCAGCAGTTGACTCAAGCCAATCACGGCATTTAATGGGGTGCGTAATTCGTGGCTGACGTTGGCTAAAAATATGCTTTTGGCTCTACTTGCAGCTTCGGCTAATTCTTTAGCTTGTTCCAGTTCCTTTGTGCGTTCAGATACACGTTCAATTAATCGATTTAGGGACTTGGCTAATAAGCCAATTTCATCTTCAGTGGTGACGGGAGCGCGTAAATCAAAATTAGATTTTCTTGCCACTTGTTCAGCTACTTGAGTTACAGTAATTACTGGTTCAGCGATCGCGCGACTAGTACGCCAAGCAATAATGGCCGCAGTGACCACTGATACCAGCATACTCATAATCACAATAAACCTCTCAACTTTTTTAGCCTGCTCTACGTCTTGTTGCCTTGCTTGTTCTTGGTTTTCGGCAATTTTCAGGATATTAGTTAATCTTTGTGAGAGTTGGTCGAGCTGCATGGCTGTTTCACCAGCCATGATTTTTAATAATTGTTCTCGTGTAACTGCAATCTTTTGTGGTTCAGGGTCAATGTCCTGTAAGACAGTCTCTATTTCATTTAGGTATGATGTTAAGCTAAGACCATAGTCATGTAATAAAACTTGTAAGTTATAACTGTTTGCCGCTAATCTATCGGGCTTTCTGTCTATATATTGGGCAATATCCTGCTCTAAACTCTTAGCTGTCTTAACACTTTGCAAAAATTTGGTTTTTTTATTGAGTAATCGTTGTGAATTTTCCAAGACCGCCACTAAATTGGAGCTATAGAATTGTGCATCTAATACCGCATCCTTATAATTTGTAAGTAGTTGTCTTTGTTCTTGGGCTTGATTGAATTGTCTGATTTCTCTTCCTCTGTAGTAATTGGCAATTACTAATCCAGTAAGTGCGCCAAAAAAGCCAATTCCGATGGCTACAAAATAACCATAACCAATCTTTTGATGTATGCGCCAGGAACTGGCTTTGAGTTTCCCCTGTGAGGGAAATTCTATAGTTGGGAGTTCAGTCAAAGGCTCTTCTGCTGGCACTTTTTTGCTTTTGGAACTGCTATTAAGAGGAATTGGTTTTTGAGTTTGCATTGATCAAATCTCCTGAACCTCCCGCCAATATAACCCCATCAGCCTTGCTTTTAAGATCACATTTATTCATGATTAGCATTTGACATGATCTTTTGTCATAGAATAAGGAATTAATGACTAGATAATTATCAAGGATAAATTATTTTACGAAGATACAAAAATCCCTGATTAGTCCAGCTTCCTGACCACTATACCAGTTCTCACCTGAATCAGGTATACCTATAGATTGCCTGGTGTAACCATAGAACAGATATATACACAAAGTAGGGGGGTTTGTGGATGTCATGCTTAATGGTTGATCATATCTGTTAACCCGTCCCTAATGACCGCTGGGTACACAGATAATTACGTTATTTGTGGCAATATTAGGACTATTGGCTGTATGCCTCCTATATTAGCTCTAACTCTTAGAAATGCACAGAGTTAATCTAGGTTTTTTGATGGGGAACCTAGAAAACCCAGTCCCATTGCAAGGGTTATATGGCTATCTTGACACTGTTGCTACAGTCTTTAGTGGACAGCAGCGGAAAGCGACTGTGTTACTAGCTGCTTCAACAATTCAGCTTTATCGGTGCGCTCCCAAGGCAAATCTAAATCATTCCGCCCAAAGTGACCGTAAGCTGCGATGTCCTGATAAAAACGTCCGCCTCGTTCACTTGGTAAGTTACGTAGATTGAAAGTATCGATAATCCCTGCTGGACGTAGTTCAAATTGGTCTTTGACTAATTCCAGTAAAGTTTGATCATCCACTTTCCCAGTACCGAAGGTTTCCAGAAAAATGCTCACTGGTCGCGCTACACCAATGGCATAACTTAGCTGAACTTCACACTTTTGAGCCAAACCAGCCGCGACAATATTCTTGGCCATATAGCGAGCAGCATAAGCAGCAGAACGGTCTACCTTTGTGGGGTCTTTACCGGAAAAAGCGCCGCCGCCATGACGGGAATAGCCACCGTAGGTATCAACAATAATTTTCCGTCCTGTCAGACCAGAGTCTCCTTGGGGTCCACCAATGACAAATTTGCCAGTGGGGTTGACTAAGAAACGTGTTTTGTGATCTGGCTTAATGTCAATGTCACCAAAAACAGGTTTTACTACTGCTGACCAGAGGTCCTGTTTAATTTTGGCTTGTATTGCCACTTCCTCGGTAATTTCATTGATAGCTTCTGTGTGCTGAGTCGAAATCAGAATAGTGTCAATACCTACCGGATATCCGTCTTCGTAGGCCACAGTCACTTGTGTTTTGCCGTCGGGGCGGAGGTATGGCAATTCACCTGTTTTGCGAACTACTGCCAGTCTGCGAGCAATCCGGTGAGCAAGACTTATGGGTAAGGGCATCAGTTCTGGTGTTTCGTTGCAGGCAAAACCGAACATTATACCTTGGTCACCCGCGCCAATTTGATCGAATAGTTGATCACTAGCCTGCTGGCGTGTTTCTTGGGCGGTATTAACACCCTGGGCGATGTCGGGTGATTGTTCATCTAAAGCTATGAGAACACTGGCGCTGCCCGCAGAAAAGCCATTAACAGCATCTATGTAGCCAATTTCGGCTATTTTCTTACGGGCAATGTTAACGTAATTCACATGGGCTTTACTAGTAATTTCACCAGTTATTAGCACCAAACCAGTATTAACTACTACCTCAGCTGCGACACGACTGCTGGGGTCTTCTGTCAGTAAGGTATCTAGGATAGTATCAGAAATCTGATCGCATATCTTATCTGGATGACCTTCGGTAACTGATTCGGAGGTAAATAAATAACGTCTAGACAAAGAGCATTCCTCCTGTTCCAATAGTTGTTACTGGCTAAATTTTGGTTATTTATTTAGTTCAGCAACTAATGTATGAAATCATAACAATATTTATGCACTCAGCAGTTAGTATTTGATTTATTTTTTTCAAATTACACATTGACGTTAAGTACTCTATGAGTACGATAAGATTTGCTTGGGTAGTCAGTAGTGATTAGTTATTGAGGGTACATACCCCCCACCCCATGGCTACCCTAGCCAAGCTATCTTAGGTGTCGTTAAGGAATAATCACTGCTACCACATAGCTGGTGAACTGAAATATTTTGCTGATACAAGAAAGGGGGAAACCCAGAAGTACCCCCGAAACATCCGACACAGCTAAAGACGACTTAAACTTGAACTGCCAGTTTAGCTTCTTTTGCTGTTAACCGCTCGTAGACGCTACGCATTTTCAAACCTGCCAGCACTTGGAACAGCCCAGTTCCATTGTTGGAACCTGGATACTCACGGTGTTGGAGTAGCAAGTGAGTCATCTCACCTTGATATTTGGTGGATGTTTTACTCAGATGGGTTTCGATATAAATAACTTCATCAAGGTTGTCAAATTGACCGTCTATTTCTAATACAGAAACGTAACGTCCGTAGTAAACATCGGATCCATAGTATACTTGCATACCAGGATACGAGCAAGTGAGTTTCCGTCCGCAAGGTGTCCAGTTAATGGTTGAACCTTCATCAAACAAGTAGGTTGGTTCAAATCCTTCCTTGTCTTCACGTTGGAGCATACGTACCCGTAGGACTTTGCGCTCAGTATCATTTTTAATCAGGTTCGTGGGGAGTACTTGCAGCACCACATCAGCGAATTCTCTTTGTGGCTCGATGAATTTTTCAAAATCGGGTTTACGAGAATTGATTTGAGCTAAAACGTCTTCGTAGCGATGTCCCCTTTCTGCCATATCCCGCTGGATTTTCCAGGCAATTTTGACTTCATCACTAATATCGAAATAGACGCTGAAATCAAGTAGCGATCGCACGCGCTCGTCATATAAAGGATGTAGTCCTTCCACAACTATGATGTGATTGGGCTCGACGCGCTCGGGTGGATCGATCATACCGGTTTCGTGGTTATAAATCGGCTTATTAATCACTTGACCTTCTTTGAGCGCTTTGATTTGCTCATACATCAGGTCAAAATTGTTGGCTCTGGGGTCAAGTGCAGTTATCCCAGTTTCTTTACGCTGTTTGCGATCTAGGGAATGATAGTCATCTAGACAGATAACTGTCATGAACTCTTCACCAAATAAATCTATTAAACGACGCAAAAAGGTAGATTTACCGCATCCTGAGTCTCCGGCTACTCCAATCAATACCACGCGTTCGGGTTTAGTTGTCATAAATTTCCTCTAAATACTAAATGTGTCAATCAATATTTTTTCACACAGAAGATTTTGAAACCAGGAGTTGACGCCATTAGTTGATCCTGTGTTCTTGCTACTCCACAGGCATATGAAATATTGAGACGGACATACAACCAAGTTATAGTTGTATTTCATCCGGCTAATATTTAATTACCTGACGGGTAAGTATTTAATCCTAGTGGTGTCCTTGATCTTAACAGAAGTGGGTATTCCACCACAATATTTGCTGTGGGAAAGAATCTCCTGCTTTACAAGCATCCTCATGATTTAGTTATTCATTTTAAATGACCAGGGATCATTCTTAAAACCGTTGCGTGAAAGTTTTACACTTATATTTATTGGGGGGTTCTGGTATAATTTATTTAAGGTGACAATTTTTCTAAATAATCAAATTAGAATTAGCCGCCGGTGATATAATGGGTTGTGCAAGAAGGATCACCAGAGACGTGTTAAAAAATCCTAGTACCGAGCAATGCCGGGAACGGAAATACAGTGAACGTTAATGCCTTGATATAGGCTTGAACAAATGCTTGTGCAGGTAAATCTGGAGAGGGTTTTAGGGCAGAGATAACTGCAAACTAGACAAACCCTGATGTGGCAAAAATCTGCCGCTAAAACTGCCTTTATAGCGGTGAGAGTGTCAAAAGTCATTGTATCTTAGCCCTTGGGCGGTGAAAAGCTATCTCCCTCACAGGGGTAGTATTTCACGAAAAAAAAGATTAAATTGACTCAATATTAACATTATGCCCAAAATTTCTCCTATACCTTAGAAGGTGAACAGGTGTGTTTTTTGCTATCCCTGTATGTCTTTGGTGAGTGATCCTAGTAAGGCATTAGCTGATGATGCCGCTTTCCCAAGGCGTCAGTTTTAGTAACCGAAAATCCGATAAACTAAAACTGGCAAAAGGAAAGAATTTTTGAGAAACGGTTAAGTAAAAATCGGAGTGTGAGAAAGAATGTACAATCAAGGTGCTGTTGAGGGTGCTGCCAATAGAGAATTAGGTAGCCGCGTCTTCGTTTACGAAGTGGTGGGTCTGCGCCAAAACGAAGAAACTGATCAAACAAACTACCCAATTCGCAAAAGTGGCAGTGTGTTCATCAGAGTACCTTACAACCGCATGAATCAAGAAATGCGACGGATCACTCGCCTAGGCGGCAAAATTGTTAGTATCCAATGTGTAAGTGCTCTAGAACAACTGAATGGTAAAGGCTCTCATAAAAGTGCTGAAAACAACCAAGAGTCTGTAGTTACGTCTGAAACATCTGCTAACAGTGAGGGAAATGGTAAAGCCACACCTGTGAATGCAAATAGTGAAGTCAAGGGCTTTGCTAAACCACCAGCTGAAGAACAGCACAAGAAGAAGGACAAGAAAGGTAACACCATGACTCAAGCAAAAGCCAAAAAAGGTGCTGACGTTCCTGTGAACACTTATCGTCCTAATGCCCCATTTGTTGGTAAGTGTATATCTAATGAGCCACTGGTTAAAGAGGGCGGTATTGGTATTGTTCAGCACCTGAAGTTTGACCTGACTGGCAGTGATTTAAAATACGTAGAAGGGCAAAGCATTGGCATTATTCCCCCGGGTGTAGATAAGAACGGCAAGCCTGAAAAACTCAGATTGTATTCCATTGCTTCCACCCGTCATGGTGATGATGTGGATGATCAAACAGTGTCGCTATGTGTCCGTCAGTTAGAGTACAAGCACCCGGAAACCGGGGAAACAGTCTATGGTGTTTGCTCTACTCATCTGTGTTTCTTGGAACCCGGCGCAGAAGTGAAAATCACTGGACCGGTGGGTAAGGAAATGTTGTTACCTGATGATCCTGACGCTAAAGTAATTATGATGGCAACGGGAACAGGTATTGCTCCTATGCGGGCTTACCTATGGCGGATGTTTAAGGATGCAGAAAAAGCTGCTAACCCAGAATACCAGTTCCAAGGATTCTCTTGGCTGATATTTGGTGTGCCCACCAGTGCGAACATCTTATATAAAGAAGAACTCGAGGAAATGCAGGAGAAATATCCTGATAACTTCCGCCTGACCTATGCCATTAGCCGGGAACAGAAAAATGCCCAAGGCGGTAGGATGTATATCCAAGACCGTGTGGCAGAACACGCAGATGAACTGTGGCAATTGATTAAAGAAGAAAAAACTCACACTTACATCTGCGGTTTACGTGGTATGGAAGGTGGTATTGATGAAGCCCTGACAGCTGCGGCGGCTAAGGAAGGAGTAGTTTGGAAGGATTACCAAAAGGAACTCAAAAAGGCTCATCGTTGGCACGTGGAAACTTACTAAGTTAAGTCCATAGTCATGACTCATTAGACTGAGGCGACTAACAAAGGATAAAAGGACAGTCAGTAGGGTGGGTGAATAACCCACCCTAAAATTGTTTTATTGGATAGCTGAGAACAGATTTCTCGGTGCTTGATTTACACGAAGCAGAAAATAGGGTGCAAAATTTGTGGCCGTGAAACTAGGAATATTAGGATTGGGCACTGTCGCCACAGGTACAGTGCAATTACTGCAAGATGTGGTGGGACGTAACCCGTTATTGCAGGAAATAGAAATATATCGGGTGGGAGTGCGATCGCTCGACAAAATCCGGGAGGTAGAATTACCATCCCATGTGTTAACTACAGATTTAGAAGCCATTGTTAACGATCCGGCTGTGGATATAGTGGTTGAGTTAATCGGTGGACTAGAACCAGCGCGATCGCTGATGCTCACAGCTTTAAAGAATGGTAAACAGGTTGTCACTGCGAATAAAGCCGCCATTGCGCGTTTTGGGTCAGAAATTTTTACAACTGCCAACCAATCGGGGGTATATGTGATGTTAGAAGCTGCTGTGGGGGGCGGCATCCCAGTGATTCAACCTCTAAAGCAGTCCTTAAGTGTTAACCGTATTAATACTGTTACTGGTATAATTAATGGCACAACTAACTACATCCTTACCCGGATGCAAACGGAAGGTAGCAACTTCAGCGATGTCTTAGCCGATGCCCAGAGATTAGGTTACGCAGAAGCTGACCCCACCGCTGATGTGGACGGTTTAGACGCAGCAGATAAAATTGCCATTCTGGCATCACTAGGCTTTGGTGGACGCATCAACCTGGAAGATGTCTATTGTGAAGGCATTAGGCAAGTCACCAAGACAGATATTACCTACGCCGAAAAATTGGGATTTGTGATTAAATTATTAGCGATCGCTAAACAATACACAGACTCATCTCCTCTGTCTGTCAGAGTTCATCCCACCTTAGTACCCAAAACACATCCATTAGCCAGTATTAACGGTGTTTATAATGCGATTCTTGTAGAAGGAGAACCAATTGGGCAGGTAATGTTTTTTGGTCCTGGTGCTGGTGCGGGTGCCACGGCTAGTGCTGTGACCTCAGATATCTTGAATTTAGTTGCTGTCCTCAAAACCAGTACAACCAAGCCAAATCCACTATTAAGCTGTGGACACCAAGATTATTGTCAAATTGCCCCCATAACAGAACTAGTGACGCGATTTTATGCGCGTTTCCTGACCAAAGACCAACCTGGAGTGATTGGAAAATTGGGTACTTGCTTTGGCAATTATAGCGTTAGCTTAGAGTCAGTAGTGCAAACGGGCTTTCAGGGAGGACTCGCAGAAATTGTTGTTGTCACCCACGATGTCCGAGAAGGAGATTTTCGGCAAGCCTTGGCAGAAATTGAGAATTTAGAGGCCATTGATAGTATTCCCAGCTTACTGCGAGTGCTGTAACAGGAGACAAGTGGACATTTAATCGAGATATTGCCAATATCACTAGGAACACCTAGATAACTAGATAATATTAAGCAAGATTAGACCCTAAGCAAACCCGAGTAGTAATGTCGAGCCGATATCTTGCCAACTAGTTACCATCCCCCAGATCCTTGACAACGGACTGGGGGAATTGCCACCAGGATTAATTAACCTTCCGGGCTATTTTTGCCGACAACTTGCGATTTTAGAGTGGTGATTTCACTAGTTAGCTCTTTCCGGGTCGAGGCTTTGAGCAAATAGCGATAAACGAACCAAGCCGAGTAGCCAATACCAATCAATTCAAAAGTCGGTGCTACTAAAGGAATATCATTCAAAGAGTCTAATATTGCCAAAAGTACCTTAACCGAAACAATTGCTGCGACAATTAAACCAACACTAACCAAGGGCTGCTTATATTGATTAAAGAAGCTTCCCAAGTACTCGGGCAGTGTTGCTAAAAAACCAGAGATTTGTTCACCGTATTTTTGCCATTGCTCTTGAGATTGCATAGGAGGCTGGAGTTTAGTAATGCTTCCTGTTTGGTTATTAATATCTGGCACTGCTGCCTCTTGAGATTTGGTTTCTGGGTATTCCGGTTCTTGCATTTTCACTCCTATAGATTGAACAGTTGAGTTTATCTAATCCGGACAATGACAACCAAAAGGCTGTTGATTAGGCAATGCACGAGGGCATCAGTACAATTGGTTTGGATCCACAAAAGCTTTGAGTGTCCCATAACCATAATTGCCTCATCAGCTCTACTGCATCAACTACAAGGTAGACAGTCAGCATGGGGATAGAAGTCAGAAAGCGGCAATAGCTCTTAAAATCGGCTTTCTGGGTTCTAGATTTTGTAAATCAGTTGGAATCGTCAGGTTGTGATTATCCCATACCATGGCAGGTGAGCTATTTCAACGTGAAGGCACGAAGCTGCCTATCTTGAGATCCGGGTTCTGACAATCAAATCATGCCAAAATCAGACTACCTCACATTTATACAAGTTTAAAGGCTGATTTTAACTGATATTCAAGCTATCTTAAGCCGCCTTCGTGAATTAACTCATTGAAAATTCATCTTAATATGTAATAAAAATTTTTATGTCTTTAAATACACTTGACATAAAATATATTTTATGGTATTTAAGTTGACGTTATTACTACTCAGAATCATATCAAAGAATAGATATAGCCTTTTTCAGGCTCATGAAGTACACACCAATTCCCTATTCCCTATTCCCTATTCCCTATTCCGGTGTTCGGTGTGTTCGGTGTGTTCGGTGTGTTCCCTCAAACTAAAAAAAATTGTACCTCACGAGCATGGGAAATGCTATAATACCACAGATATTAATATCTGACTATATTTTTGTTATTCCAACTGAATACTGTTGATACTGCGGAGTATCAATTAAGCGCAATTAGTAAAGGCGCTTTCAGTGCGCCTAAGAAAGTTCTTTTATGGACTCTTGAGAAAGCCTCCTATCTTCAGACAGGAGAAGCTTAAAGAGGTGCTAATCCCAGTCGGGGAACATATCTGCCGCATCTCCACCAATACCGATTCCAGTATGATAAATTTCTGCACCAGTGATTACCATGTCATCCATGGATGCACCATAGACATTAGAGTCATAAATCTGAGCGCGAGTCAGATTTGCTCCGTTGAGATTAGCTTCCTTGAAATTAACGTTGGTTAGCAAAGCGGAAGTTAAATTTGCACCCTTCAAATTAGCATTAGTTAAATCTGCGCCTTCAAGATTGACTCCTTCGAGGTTAGCGCCGGAGAGATTTGCACCTCGTAAATCAGCACCAATTAAATGAGCACCTCTGAGGTTAACTCCTGATAAATCGCACTCAACACATTCTCTTGTTAAATTTAGCCTTTGTAAATCCTGGTAATTACCAGCGTTAACTCTGCTAATTATAATTAGGGGAGTTGCTAAGGCCAGAACCGCGAATAGCTGGGTTTTCATATGTTTTCCCCCTCATCCTTCAACTAAATCCGTTCTTTTCCTCACGTTCTTATTATCTCACTAAATTCTCGAAAATTTTGATTTTCATACACAAGTTGATAGTGAGCTTATATAAATGGTTTGGTGATGTGAGACCTAGTGTTAACTAGGTTTTTGGGCGATTACTTAGCCATCAAATCTACTGATTTGGATGATTAAGGTAATGTTAAATATTGTGAATAAGCTGTATTATTTTGTATAGTTTCACAGGGAGTATTAATCTGTCGTTGAATACTAGGAAAATGACAGTGTATAAAATGAAAAAGCAGTATTATAAAGCACTATAAAATCCCTCATATACTAATTTACGAGGATAGAAAGCAAAAGAGGGAGTTTAGCTCCCTCAAGAAATCAGATAATTATTTATAGCCTTTTTCAGGCTCATGAAGTACACACCAATTCCCTATTCCCTATTCCCTATTCCCTATTCCCTATTCCGGTGTTCGGTGTGTTCCCTCAAACTAAAAAAAATTGTACCTCACGAGCATGGGAAATGCTATATTTCAACCGGGGTCAGGAATTACAAACGTTCCTTTGGTAATAAGGCAATAG
>NZ_JANQDF010000059.1:0-12867 GCF_029891675.1 Anabaenopsis tanganyikae CS-531 | reverse complement strand
GGAAGATTTTATCCGGACAATGGTCTTTTAAGGGGCTATTTTTCTTACTAAGAATACAGACTTTGTACTGTTTTTCTCCCTTGTCACCTAGTCCACCTTGTCCACCTTGTCTTGTCCTTGTCAGGGGAGGGGACTGGATTTGATTGTTTTTTGTCTGTTCCTTAAGATAAAAATTACCCGTGGAAAACTTATCAAACATCCTCTAAATATATTGTGAAATATTAAATTACCGGGTGACAAAAAGAAGATTAATTTTCCTTGTCTCGGTTCAATCCCCTACTAAAAGCAGGATTAAATGAATGCTGTTTCACCTATGGACAGAACTCATGAGTATAGGCGTGTAGTTATCAAGGGAGATTATTGTTAATACTTCGTAGCTATCTCTTATGGTAGAAGGAATACTACATGGGAATTAATAAATTATTGGTAACCCTTTTGATAATTTTCAGTATGAACATAATTGCTTGGATCATTCTGGGTTTGATTGCTGGGGCTATTGGTAAAGCTATTTATCCTGGTCGTCAGGGTGGCGGAATCATTGCAACTATGATCTTGGGTATTGTCGGTGCTTTAATCGGGGGAACTATTGCTACTCTGTTAGAGACAGGAAGATTACAAATTACTGCTGCGACTCTGAGTATTCCTGGTCTAATTGTCGCTATTATTGGGGCAATAATTGCCATCTTTTTATGGGATTTGCTCACGGGTAGAACCAGTCATTAGTTAGCAACATAGCAATGATAGTTATGAGATGCAAGTTAATAGGAGGAAATATTAAATACTCCACTTTTTTTATCAAGAGTGGAGTCACAAAAAAAATACGAATAAATCTGGAGATAACCTTGATTAACTTGTGATTTGCTCTAAACCTTTACCTTGGCTTTTGACCAGACACCAGTTTCATCTTCATCAAACTGTTCATGAACAGCTTCCCAAGCGGCTTGTTCAGAGATTAACTCGTCACCGGTCTGCTCCAAAACGGCATTATAGCGAGTCATGAATGTTCCTTGAGCTGCTTGGGAAAGATGAGAGCGAACTTCCAAAGACAAGTCATCTGGACTGTTACATGGGCCAGAACAGGGATGAGTCAATGTTTTATCAGTTGTGTGAATTTCTTCACCACCAGAACTTTCGATCAGTAATTGAAATTCCCCCAGGCGATCGCTTGGCACTTCTGCCATTAATATAAACTGGCCAGCTTGTAAGCGTGTTTGATAAACTGTGGCTTTGTCTTCAGACATCCCCCAAGCTGTTAAGGCTGACACTAGTCCAGCGCCGGCGCTACCTGCGATCGCTCCACTAGCAGCACCTAGCAACAACGCACCTATCGGACCTGCGGCTACAATTGGGCCTACAAAGGGAACGAACAGTACGCCCACACCAGTTAGTAAGCTGAGAAACGAGCCAAACAATGAACCAAAAATAGCTCCTGTTCTCAAGCCTCCTAGAATTACATCTTTCTTAGTAATAAAACCAGAAATTCGCGTTTCTGATTGGAAATCTTTGCCCATGACCGAAATATTATCTCTAGGTACACCCCTATCTAGTAAGCGTCGAATCACCTGATCAATTTGCTTTTGTTCTTTGAATACAGCTGATATGGTACGTTCTGCTTGATAAAGTTCTGGCACTTAAATACTCCTGAAAACTTATTTTGGCAATACTAGGAAGGTTGACTTCTATACACCCACAGGGGTTTTAGTTTCTGCTTCTGGTTGTGCACCGCTGGGTTCTAAGGCTTGTCCTTCAATGAATGAACGCAGCATCCAAGCCATCTGTTCACGCTCTTCCATGAGTCCAGTTAAAAAGTCAGCAGTTCCCTCATCATGAAACTGTTGACTACACTGATCCACATGGTCGCGCAAATTACGAATTAGCTGCTCATGATCTTCTACCAATCGGGCTACCATCTCTGTTGCTAAGGGTAAATCACCGCTATGTTCTTTGAGGGTAGCAATCTTGAGAAATTCGGCCATTGTACCCACTGGGAAACCGCCCAAAGCCCGAATCCGTTCTGCTAAAGCATCAATGTTTTCAGTCAATTTCTCATACTGTTCTTCCCAAAGTTCATGCAAACTACGGAACTGGGGCCCTACAACATCCCAATGGTACTTTTTGGTTTTTACTATCAGAACGTAGGAATCTGCTAAATCTTGATTTAACAAATTCATCACACCTTGACGTTGTTCTTTTGTCAAACCAATATTAATTATACGCATTGCTTTCCATCCCTAAGCTAACCTATGTATAAATTTTCCGATATATAGATATAATCAACATCAACCAGGGGGAAGATCATTTCCGCATCATTAATTACCACCTATGGTGAGATTTATTTGTATCTCTTAATAGAGAATTATTTATTTTTTAACCTGTTGCTAGTTGATTCTTAATCAAAGTCCAATATTTTAATAGCAGGCTAACCTAATCATTACTGCCCAAAATTGTTAATGTAACTAGCAATACTTGGGAGGTTTTGTAGTCGGTAATGCGATTGACAGCTTCCAAAAGTCATGAGGCGTCAATCTAGTCAAATCCCTATGGTTTGTTGATTAACCAAGACGGTGAGTTAGCAAACCTCAATACCAACTGGAAATTTCCAGCCGGGAAAACATCGCTTATGCTTTCCCCTGATCCCTTAATGACAGCACTTATAATCAACCACGTAATCCTATGTCAGAGTCCAACAACCCGAAAGTTACACTTGTAGGTTTTGCTTCTCTTCCTGCTGATACTTTTGCCGATGGTCCATCATCAGGTAGTGCTATTACTGGTAATACCAATGGTAGAGTCATACCCTTTGAGCGCCAGCCCATACAGGGATTTAGTTCAGTCCAGAGAGCCGATGCTGATTCCTTCTGGTTAATGTCTGATAATGGTTTTGGTAGTAAGGCTAATAGCCCTGATTATTTACTGCGAATTTATCGCGCTACCCCCAACTTCCGCACCACCACTGGGGGTGATGCAACTGTTAATGTGTTGGGTTTTGTGCAACTATCTGACCCTGACAACAGGATTCCTTTCGCAATTGTTAACGAAAACACGAGCGATCGCCTGTTAACTGGTGCTGATTTCGACCTGGAATCCTTGGTAGTTGCAGCCGATGGGACTTTCTGGATTGGAGAAGAATTTGGTCCTTATCTCCTGCACTTTGATAGCACGGGTAAGCTATTACAGGCCCCCATTCCTACACCGAATTACGTCAGTTTAAATACTCTCGATGGTAAACCACCCATTGTGATTGGACATCGAGGAGCTAGCGGAGAACTACCAGAGCATACTCTAGGAGCCTATAAACTAGCCGTTGAACGGGGCGCTGATTTTGTTGAGCCTGATTTGGTTTCTACCAAGGACGGTGTATTAATCGCACGTCATGAGCCGAATCTGATCGCCACCACTGATGTGGCCTCCCGTCCAGAATTTGCTGACCGCCGGACTACCAAAATAGTTGATGGTGTTGCGGAAGAAGGTTTCTTTGCTTCTGACTTCACCCTAGCAGAAATCAAAACCTTACGGGCGATTATGCCCCAGGGCTACCGTACTCAAGTATTTAATGGTATCTATGAAATTCCGACTTTTGAGGAAATCATTGAGTTAGTTCAGCAGATAGAAGCTGATACCGGTAAGAAAATTGGCATTTATCCCGAAACCAAACATCCCACTTTCCACAATGACCTGGGTCTGTCCCTGGAAGAACCTTTATTAGCAACTCTAGAACAAACTGGTTTCACCGACCCCTCACGGATTTACATCCAATCCTTTGAAGTTGGTAACCTGAAAAAGCTGAGTCAACTAACGGATATTCCCCTAGTTCAGTTATTAGATGCAGGGGGTGTTAACTTAGATGGTTCATTAAGTGAAATTCAACCCTACGACTTTGTAGTGAGTGGGGACACGCGCACCTATGGTGACCTGCGGACAGCAGCAGGACTAGAAGAAATCGCCACCTACGCCTCTGGTATTGGCCCGTGGAAACGGATGATTATCTCTGTTCAAGGGGTGGATTCCAATGGTGACGGTCTAGCGGATGATGTCAATGGTGATGGTGTAGTCAATGATGCTGATAAAACGACTACCTCACCTACAAGTCTGGTGCAAGATGCCCATGCTGCGGGCTTGGTGGTACATCCTTATACCTTCCGTAACGAAGGGAGGTTTCTAGCGGCAAATTATAACGGTAATCCAGCCCAGGAATATATAGATTTCATCCAGTTAGGCATTGATGGTTACTTTACAGACTTTCCGGGTACGGGTAACCAAGTCCGCGACCAATTAACTGGAGCGTTGGTTATTTCTCCTGATAACCCCAGTCTGTTACCTCCTGAATTTGCTACTTTAGACGGTACTGCACCTTTGGTGATTGGTCACCGGGGAGCTAGTGGTTTACGTCCGGAACACACTCTAGAAGCATATAAACTGGCGATCGCTGATGGTGCTGATTTCATTGAACCTGATTTAGTACCAACTAAAGATGGCCATTTAATAGCCCGTCATGAAAACGCCTTAGCACTTCTTAATCAAGATGGTTCAGTGAATAGAACTGTCACCAGTACGGATGTTAACGACCGTCCTGAATTTGCTGACCGCCTGACTACTAAAACCATAGATGGTCGGACATATACGGGTTGGTTTAGTGAAGATTTCACCCTAGCAGAAATCAAAACCCTCAATTCCATCGAGCGGTTACCAGATTTACGGGGAACTAGTTTTGATAATGATGGGTTAAAGGTTCCTACCCTGGAAGAAATTATCGACTTGGTGAAGCAAGTAGAAGTAGAAACAGGTCGTAAAATTGGTATTTATCCGGAAACCAAGCATCCGACTTTCTTTGCCACCGAAGGTACTTTGTTAGATGGTGCAACACCCATCAATACCAGTTTAGGTCAGCTACTAATTAACACTTTAGTTGCCGAAAACTTTACAGATCCTTCACGGATATTTATTCAGTCTTTTGAGGTAGGTAATCTCAAGGAATTGAAAGAGTCGATTATGCCGGCGGCTGGCGTTGATATCCCATTGGTACAATTGCTCGGTGGTGCTAGTGGTCGGCCCTATGATTTCGTGGTCAGTGGTGACGCTCGCACCTACGGTGATTTGACTCGCCCTGAAGAATTAGCTGAGATTGCTACTTACGCCGCTGGTATTGGTCCTAACAAGCGCCTGATTGTACCTAGTGTAGGTGGTCAACTCCAACCACCCACTACCTTAGTACAAGATGCCCACGCTGTGGGGTTAGTTCTACACCCCTACACTTTCCGCGATGAAGATGTTTTTCTGGCTGCGGAGTACAATGGTGACCCCAAACTAGAATATCAACAGTTCCTCGATTTGAGCGTTGATGGTTTCTTTAGCGATTTCCCCGGAACTAATAGCTTAGTTGTACAACAATCCCTGGGTGAACCGGTGTTCTCCAATCTGGCTCGGTCTCGGGGATTTGAAGGTATGGCTATCAGCCCAGACAAGAAAACCATCTATCCGATGCTGGAGGGTACTGTTTTAGGTGACCCTGCTAATTCTCTGCGGATTTATAGATTTGATGCCCAATCCGAGGAATTTCAGGGTCTGGTAGGCTACTACCCCATGGCACAACCTAACCATGCGATCGGTGCTATAACGGTGGTGAATGACAATGAATTTCTGGTGATTGAACGGGACAACGGTCAAGGGACAACGGCCCAGTTTAAGAAGGTATTCAAGGTGGATTTCTCCCAAATTGATGCTAATGGTTTTGTGTCTAAGGAGGAAATCGTTGATTTACTCAATATCAGTGACCCCAATGATTTGAATGGAGATGCTGACACTACATTTACCTTCCCCTTCGTGACTATTGAGGCTGTGCTGGTGATTGATGAAAATACACTACTGCTGACTAACGATAATAATTATCCGTTTTCAGTGGGTAGACCACCGGCTATAGATAACAATGAAATCATTCTCTTACGTTTGGAAGAGCCGCTAAATTTGCCCAGTCCTGGGGTGGTTATGGGTACAGCCAATAATGATGACCTCATCCTGAACACTAATCAATCTGGAGTCACAGTCTTTACCGGCAATGGTGATGATACGGTGGAAGCTAGTTTGACATCAAATGTAACTGTTAATTCTGCTGGGGGTGATGATGTGATCTCCGTGGGCGGTAACAGCTATGCAAGTGGTGGTGAGGGAGATGACACCCTATATCTAGGGTCTCAGGGACCTGCTGGTGGTACTGTGCTTGATGGTAGTCAGGGTAATGACACTCTGATGGTGATTGAAGCGGCCACTGAGCCTAATATTCTCCTGGGAGCGGCTGACCATGACACCCTACAAGTAGTGGAAGGACGGGGACAGATGCTCTTTGGCGGTTCTGGTCGGGATGTGCTGCGTTCTAGCCCGGATGGTCAGAACCGTCTCTATGGTGGTTCTGGTAATGATGAGTTATATTCCACTGTGGGCGATCGCCTGTTTGGTGGTGATGGTAATGATAGCCTCTACGCAGGTGAAGGGGGTAATAACTTACTCTGGGGCGGTGAAGGCGCAGATAACTTCTGGCTGGTGGTTGCTGGTTCTTTACCCAGTGCAACCAATGTAGTCAAGGACTTTGAGGTGGGAGTAGACCGCATCGGTATGGGGGGCATTACTTCTAACCAAGTAAATCTCCTAGGTCGGATGGGAAATACCCTGATTCAAGTTGGCGGTGTTGATGTGGCACTAATAGAAGGTATCAGCCCAACTCAGCTTGACTTGAGCAATACTCAGCAATTCCTCTTCATCTAACAAACATCGGTTGTCATCCCCTCCCTATCTGTGGTGAATACTACGGAAGGGATGGGGGTAAACCGGCCCAATGATTAAGTATGGCTATCAGCTTCTATGGGCAAACTATTGATCTTATGTGTTGGGGATTTGCCAAATCATGCGGATTCAGGTTATAACGACATGAGTATTCTTGCAAATTCTAATTAAATAAATACCGTATGAATACCATCACCAGCAGCATCCAGATCTCGTAAATATTTGGTGGATTTATCTATGCTTATTTACTTGTGTTCAAGTCAGAAAGTATGCTATATGTGCCTCATACATCATAATAGCCAAAGAATAGCTGTAATCAATCCGCTATGGTTCACCCTGAGTCCTTAGCTAAACACACCTAATATAGGCGTGACATCTGGGCTGCTGTGTCTACCTAAGTGGAACCAATGAGTACGTAGTCAAGATTTGTTCATTGTTCTTTTGAAGACTATTGTTTATAAAGTGATATGACAGCAGTGATACAATCGGAAAACCTGTGGCAACAAACTACCAGTGACCTCAGTAATTTTTCCACAGCAGAAATTTTGCAATTGCTCGAAGAATACCAATTGCTACCAGCTTTAATCAAAGAAATGGTGATTGACCAGGCCATAGCCGACATTGACTGTACGCCAGAAGAAGAGAAAAGTGCTGGGGAACAATTGGCCCTTCAATATCAACTCACTTCTGAGGAACTACGTCAGAGTTGGCTAGAACAAAATAATTTGAGTGATGAGAAATTTAGGGCCATAGCCATTCGCCAATTCAAACTGGAAAAATTTAAACAAATTACCTGGGGAGGGGATTTAGATGCTTATTTTTTCCAACGCAAATCTCAATTAGATCGGGTGATTTATTCCCTAATCCGGACTAATGATATTGGTGTGGCTCAGGAAATCTACTTCCGCATTCAAGCAGGAGAACAAACTTTTGGCGAGTTGGCACGAGAATATTCTCAAGGACCAGAAGCACAGACCAATGGCTTAGTCGGGCCTGTAGAGTTACAATCCATCCATCCTATCTTAGCGAAAATATTGGCTAGTACCCAACCACAACAGCTATTACCTCCTACTCAATTAGAGAACTGGATAGTCATTGTGCGCTTAGAAAAATTACTGCCATCTCAGTTAGACCCCACAGTACGACAAAGGCTGTTGAATGAACGTTTTCAAGCTTGGTTAAAGGCTAAAATTGCCGATCATAATCATTCAAACACTTAAAAACTACTTGCCATATTGGTAAGACATAGTTATAACTATTCAACTACCAGGAAATTATCAATCAACGTCACCAGCTATTATAAGAATGACTTATACTAAGAGTACCTTTCAAGAATTTATTGCTAGTCTGGAAGGCTTTGAGCAATTACCAACTGCAGTAATTGCTGGGCTATCGGAAAAACTACAAGTTTGGCGCCAACGTACGGGGCGGAAAATTATTAGCCAAGAGAAACTCCCCGAACAAGTGACAATTCTGTTTGAGGGACAAATACGCTTATTAGGATACGATCCGCAAACCCAAATCCCCACTACCCTGAAATTGCTGCAACCAGGGTCAATTCTGGGGGAAATCAGCTTGTTACGAGAAGTAGCCTGTGAAACAGCGATCGCATCTACTGAAGTCATCTGTTTAAGCGTGAGTGCGGCGGACTACTTACAGCTTCTTGGTGCTTACCCAGAATTTGCCAATGTCCGGTTAAACAAAAGCCATTTGGCAGAAGTTTTTGATGTTTTGAGTCCGCAGATCAAACAGCAAGCCAGGACAGTTCCCAACCTGCGAGAAATTACTGAGCAAGCCTTAGCAAATGTCCAAATAAATTACCTTAGTCCCGGTAAAAATCGCCACCACCAACTGGATAGAGAAAAAATCTGGTTTGTCAGTGGCGGTGGGACAGTCACCAACTCTCCCCCTGGATCTCGCTTAGAAGTGAGTGACTCCATTGAAGTCAAAGGAAAAATTCCTGCACGGTTAATTGGGTTTTCGCCGGCGGATTTATCGTTTTTAGATACTCATTTAGAGACTCATGAAGTGAGAGTTGATAACCATGAGCATACTAAAGGAATCGTCACCGTTGACTTAGATATTCGCAACATACCTGGAGAACAAATTAGCCAGTCTCAACCATCCCCACAACAGAAAGGTCAACAAAAACGTCAAAATTACCCATTTTTTCGAGGTAAGGGGGAATTAGATACAGTTCTTGCTTGCTTACAAATGCTCTCGAAACACCTAAAAATGCCCTTTCGCCGGGAGGTGCTTCGTCGCATCTTAAATGAGCAAATCAAACGCCAAGGTAGTATATCCTTTCCAGCTTGTGCTTATGTAGGAGAATTAGTCGGACTCAAG
Organism: Anabaenopsis tanganyikae CS-531; assembly: GCF_029891675.1. Lineage (NCBI taxonomy): Bacteria > Bacillati > Cyanobacteriota > Cyanophyceae > Nostocales > Nodulariaceae > Anabaenopsis > Anabaenopsis tanganyikae. The sequence goes on along the minus strand of NZ_JANQDF010000059.1, from coordinate 3,747 downwards.
TCCCAGTTAGTAGACCTACCTATTGCGGCAATTGAGCGTATTCCTACACCAGCCATAATTCAGTATGATGGCAGTTATGCTGTTTTATATGAAACAGGACCTAATAGTATTGTTGTAGGTGTTCCCTCCCAAGGAATTGTCCGCAGCAAAACCGCCGAATTTGTAGCCAAATTAAGCGTTGATGAAAACAACTTACCTCCCCAGGTGAGAGTTTTATTGGTAGCTACTACCAAAGAAACACCGCAAGAGCGCTTTGGTATCCAATGGTTTATTCCTTATCTTTCCAAGCATCGGCGAGTTCTCATAGAGGTTTTTATTGCTTCGTTTTTTGTCCAACTAGCCCAGCTAGCTAACCCCCTGGTCATTCAGTTAATTATCGATAAAGTTATAGTTCAAAATAGCATTGGTACCCTAAATGTTTTAGGGATTTTGCTTTTAGTGGTGGGTGTGTTTGAAGCCTTACTGACCACATTAAGAACTTATCTATTTGTCGATACAACCAACCGCATTGATATGAGTTTGGGGTCGCAAATTATCGATCACTTGCTGCGGTTACCCCTGCGTTATTTTGAACGCCGACCTGTAGGTGAACTAGCCACCCGCATCAATGAATTAGAAAATATTCGTCAGTTTCTCACTGGTACTGCTTTAACGGTAGTATTAGATGCGGTATTTTCGATAATTTATATTATCGTGATGCTGTTTTATAGTTGGCAGCTCACCTTAGTAGGTTTGGGGACAGTTCCTATATTTGTGATCCTCACCTTAATTGCTTCCCCCACCATTAGCAAACAGTTACGTACCAAGGCTGAACGCAACGCCCACACTCAATCCTATTTAGTTGAGGTAATGTCGGGTATTCAAACGGTAAAAGCGCAAAATATTGAATTGCAATCGCGTTTTTCCTGGCAAGAACGTTATGCTCGGTATGTAGCCGCCGGGTTTAAAACCGTGATCACTTCCACCCTGGCTAATTCTACTAGTAGTTTTCTGAATAAACTTAGTAGCTTGCTAGTCTTGTGGATGGGTTCTTATTTAGTACTCCAAGGACAACTAACTTTAGGTGAGTTAATCGCCTTTAGGATTATATCAGGTTACGTAACTAGCCCCATATTACGTTTAGCGCAACTCTGGCAAAGCTTCCAAGAAACTGCTTTATCTCTAGAACGGTTAAGCGATATTGTCGATACACCAGAAGAAGCCGAAGCAGACCGCCAAAACATTCCCTTACCTGAAATATCAGGAAATGTGACCTTTGACAATGTTTCCTTCCGGTTTCAAACCAGCGGACCGCTACAACTTTCTAATGTCAGCCTTAATATTCCATCGGGTAAATTTATTGGTATTGTTGGGCAGAGTGGTTCTGGTAAAAGTACCATGATGAAGTTACTGCTGAGACTATATGAGGTGGAGTCTGGCAGAATCTTGGTTGATGGTTACGATATTTCTAAAGTGGAACTGTATTCTCTGCGGCGACAGGTGGGTGTAGTTCCCCAAGAAACACTCTTATTTGATGGTACGGTCTTGGAAAATATTTCCCTGACGAATCCTGATTCTACCACCGACGAAATCATTGAGGCTGCTCGCATTGCGGCGGCTCACGATTTTATTATGTCCTTACCCAACGGCTACAACACAAGGGTAGGGGAGCGCGGTGCTGGACTTTCGGGGGGACAACGACAAAGAATTGCGATCGCTCGTTCTATTTTACAACGACCAAAACTATTAGTTTTAGACGAAGCCACCAGCGCTCTGGACTATCCCACAGAGCGACAAGTTTGTCTAAATTTAGCTCGATCATACAAAGATAATACGGTATTCTTTATCACCCACCGTCTCAATACTGTCAGCCATGCAGATATGATTGTCGTCATGGATAATGGCAGGGTTATAGAACAGGGAAGCCATCAAGAATTAATGGCTGCTAAAGGTAATTATTTTCATCTTTACCAACAACAAGAAGTTAATTCTTAACTGCATTGAGAACTTGATACCCAATAAAATCACAAAAATAATACTATCATGATTCAACTTAATGGCAATGGTAACGGTAAGAAAAAAACCGGATTAAATCCCGACTCAGAGGTACTTACATCTCCGGTAAAAGTTCCTAGTCGGCCTGTAGCAAATCCTAACTATGTTAATTTTGATCAAGCAGTTTTGTTGCGCCAGTCGCCAATTTTGTCACGCACAATTATGCTGTCGTTGATATTGTTAGCTTGTTTTGGAATTACTTGGGCTTATTTCGCCAAGATTGAGCAAGTAGTCCCTGCTACAGGTCAACTCAAGCCGGAGGGGAGTATCAAAGAAGTGCAAGCCCCTGTGAATGGGGTGGTAAAATCGGTTCATGTCAAAGATGGGGAAAAAGTCAACCCTGGAGACTTGCTGCTAACTTTTGAAACTGTGGCTACTGTTGCTGAATTAGATTCATTAAATAACGTTCGCCAAGCCTTAATTGAGGAAAACGAAATTTATCGTCGCTTAATGGCAAATAGTTATACAACAGCATCAGAATTGGAGTTTATCCGGGCTAAGTTACCAGCAAATGCCGAATTTCTGTTAAAAAGTAGGACAGCCTTAGTTAATGAAAATGAGTTGTTACGTGCTGAATTGAGTAACTTGAATACAGTCGCAGGTTTAGGAGTTGATGAACAGCAACGTTTACAATTTGCTCAAAAAGAATTTGATTCTCGCTCGGCCGCAGCACAGTTGGAAGTAGAGAAAACGAGAAAAGAAATGGCTCAAATACGAGTGAGAAAGAGTGATACTGAATCTAGCTTGGCTATCCAGCAACAGATTTTAGATAAAATTAAAATATTAGCAGAAGAAGGTGGTATCTCTCAGCTACAGTATCTCAATCAGCAACAACAGGTACAACGTCTCACCGCTGAAATAGACCAATTAGAGCAGGAGTTACAACGTCTACAGTTTACCATTGAGCAAGGACAGGAACAACTCAAAAATACTGTAGCTGCATCCGGTAAAAGTGTTTTAGAAAAAATAGCTGATAATAAAAAACGTATTGCCGAAATCGATAGCCAATTCATGAGAATTTTGCTAAGTAATGAACAAAGATTGGCAGATGTAAATAGTAGACTTTCTCAAGTTAAGTTAAATTTTGAATATCAAGAACTTCGCGCTCCTGTGGGGGGAACAATTTTTGACTTACAAGCAAAAACCCCTGGTTTTGTAGCAAATGCTAGTCAAACCTTGCTGCAAATTGTGCCTGATGATAACTTTCTGGCTGAGGTATTTATCACCAATAGAGATATTGGTTTCGTCCGGGAAGGAATGAAGACTGATGTGAGAATTGAGTCATTTCCTTTCAGTCAGTTTGGGGACATTAAAGGACAAGTTATTAGTATAGGCTCTGATGCATTACCACCAGACGAAATATATCAATTTTATAGATTCCCCGCTACAATTAGTTTAGATAAACAATATTTAGATGCTCATGGTAGAAAGATATCCTTGCAGTCGGGTATGTCAATCTCCGCTAATATTAGGGTTCGTGAAGACCGTACAGTCATGAATCTATTTACTGAAATGTTTAATAAACAATTTGATAGTTTGAAAGAGGTACGTTAATTTTTTCAGTAGGGTGGGTTAGAGGATGTTTGTCAAGTCATGATTAGTGTATCGAATATTATTTGACCCCTCCCTCTCCTTACAAGGGTAGGTTTTTAATATGATCTGTGAAGGCAAGACCACCGAAGACAAGGAAGGAAAGTGGACAAGGAAGATTTT